>DATKWP010000028.1:0-4459 GCA_035529535.1 Anaerolineae bacterium
GTGCTCAGCCCGTCGGCAGGCGAGGTGAGAGTCGCCGGCCACTGCCCGGGCAGCCACATCTGCATCGCCTACGTGCCGCAGCGCAGCGAGGTGGACTGGACCTTCCCGGTCACGGTGGCCGACGTGGTGATGATGGGGCGCGCCGGCAGGATCGGCCTGTTGCGCCGGCCTGGGCGTGCAGATCAGGATTACGTCCGCCAGTGCCTGGCCGTGGTCGGTATGGCCGACCTGGCCGGCCGGCAGATCGGGGAACTATCGGGCGGACAGCAGCAGCGCATGTTCATTGCGCGCGCCCTGGCCCAGGAAGCGGCGCTCATGCTGATGGACGAGCCGTTGACCGGGCTGGACGTGCCGGCGCAGGAGGACATTTTTCGCATCCTGGACGAGTTGCGCGAGCGTGGAGTGACAGTGATGGTCGCCACGCACGACCTGAACCTGGCTGCGGAACGGTTCGACCGCGTGATGCTGCTAAACGGTCGCCTGCTGGGATTTGGGCACCCTGGAGAGGTCTTTACCGCCGAGCGGTTGCAGGAAGCCTACGGCGGCCACCTGCGCCTGGTGGAGACCGGCTCAGGGGTGCTGGCGTTGAGCGATACGTGTTGTGACGGGGGGGCGTGATGGGCGTCTCAGACGTGATCGCGGGGCCGCTGAGTTATCCCTTCATGGTACGGGGGCTGGTGGCGTCCGTGATGGTAGGGATCGTGTGCGCCACGGTGGGCACGTACGTGGTTCTGCGGGGCATGGCCTTCTTCGGCGACGCGCTGGCCCACGCCATTCTGCCCGGCGTGGCGGTGGGCTACCTGGTCAGTGGGGGAGCGCGCGGCCCAGTCTTCTGGTGGGCGCTGGGCACGGGGGTGTTGACCGCCATCTGGATTGGGGCGGTCGGCAAGGGCGCTCAGATCAAGGAGGACGCCGCCATCGGCATCATCTTTGCTGGCATGTTCGCGCTGGGGATCGCGCTGATCTCGACCATGCGCAGTTACGCGGTGGACCTGGCGCACTTTCTGTTCGGCGACGTGTTGGGGGTGTCCAACGGGGACCTGTGGTTGACGGGTGTCCTGGGGGGCCTCATCTTGCTCACGATCCTGGCGCTGTACAAAGAGTTCCTGGTGCTGTCGTTCGATCCTGTCCTGGCGGTGACGTTACGCCTGCCATCTACCGTGTTATACTACCTGCTGCTGGTGTTGATCGCGCTGACCATTGTCGTGTCGTTGCAGACGGTAGGAGTGGCGCTGATGGTGGCGATGCTGGTGACGCCGGCCGCCACGGCGTATCTGCTGACCCGCCGCCTTCCGGCGATGATGGGGTTGGCGGCCTTGATCGGGGCGCTGTCGGGCGTGGTGGGGCTGTATCTCTCGTACTACGTCCGCGTGGCCTCCGGCGCGGCGATCGTGCTGGTGTGCACGGCGTTCTTCCTAGTCGCCTTGCTCTTGTCGCCCCGCAGGGGGCTGGTGTGGGGGTGGCTGCGGCGGCCGGGTGGATGACGCGGGTGCCTGCCGCGCTTCTGCGTGTGATGAGAGTCTCGGTGATCATTCCGGCGCTGAACGAGGTGGAGCACATCCAGCAGGCCATCGCGGCCGCGCGAGGGGACTATACGCCGGATGAAGTGGAGGTCATCGTCGTAGATGGCGGCAGCAGCGACGGGACGCCTGAGCTGGTTCCGCCCGATGCGACGCTGATGCGCGCGGAGGGCGCCTCACCCCGCGGCCGGGCTGCCCAGATGAACCGCGGCGCGGCCGCCAGTCACGGCGAGGTGCTGGTCTTTTGTCACGCTGACTCCCGGTTGCCCGCCGGCTGGCGCGAGGCCGTGCTGGAGGTACTGAGCCTCCCTGGCGTGCGCGGCGGCAGTTTTCAACTGGCGATCGTGCCCGCGCGGGGCATCCTGCGCCTCCTCAACCGGTTGCGGTTTGGGGCCAACTGGAGGATCATGTTCGGCGACCAGGCGCAGTTCACCTGGCGTGCCGTGTTCGAGCAAGTCGGCGGCTTTCCCGACGTGCCGCTGATGGAGGACCTGGAGCTGTCCCGCAAGTTACACCGGGCCGGCCGACTCGTGCGGGTTCCACTGCGCGTGACCACCTCGAGCCGCCGCTTCCTGGAACGGGGCCCGTTGCGCCAGTGGCTGCTGGACGTGTGGCTTGTGGTCCGCTACCTGGTTCTGGGGGCCACAGCCCAGGAAATCGCGCGCGTCTACAGGTCGAGCCGGGAGGATGTATTTTGAGACGACACCTGGTCGTATTGGCCAAGCGGCCACTGCCCGGCTATGCCAAGACCCGGCTGGGCGCGGCGATTGGCGCGGAGCAGGCCGCCGGGGTCTACGCGCGGCTGCTGTACGCTTACCTGTTGGACCTGCTCAGCGCACCTCCACCGGGGACGCGCATGGAGCTCTCGGTGGCCGCCCCGGCCGACGTGTCCTTCTTCGCTGACGCCTTCCCGGAACTGCTGGTACGCCCGCAAGTCGAAGGCACCCTGGGACAGCGGCTGGCCGCTTCGTTCGCCCGGGCATTCGCAGAGGGAGCGGAAACGGTCGTAGTGACGAGCAGCGACGTGCCGGGCCTGAGCAGCCAGATCGTGTGTGCTGCATTCGAGGCACTGGAAAGCAGGCCCGTGGTCATCGGCCCCTCCAGCGACGGCGGCTACTACCTGATCGGCATGCGTGCGCCGGGCGCGCCCCTGTTCGACAGGGTCGAATGGAGCAGCGAACGGGTGCTGGCGCAGACCGAAGCACTGGCGCAGACCGTTGGGCTGGCGCTGACGTACTTGCCTGAGCAGGATGACGTGGACACCGGGGGCGATTTCGAACGCTGGCGGCTGCGCGTACGGACTATCTCAGATTGACTTGGTTGGGTTCTTCTGATGCCGTTCCCGTGTTCGAGGTCGAACTCGAGGATGTCCGTAACGTAGACGCCGGGGGCGGTTTCCACAGGCCCCGCATACTTGCGGCGCACTTGAAAGACCCCTGGGTACGTGGTGTATTCGGGCCGGTCGCCAACGCCGGCGGCGGCGAGATATTCGGCGACGACGCCGGCGCCATCGTGCAAGCGCACCACCTGCTCTGGCAGGCTCACCTCGATCCAGCGTTCCCCCGGACCGATGCCGGCAGGCGTCTCCAGGCCAGGTCCTGCTACAGGGGTGAGCGTCGTCAGGGCTTCAGTTGGGGGACGTGCAGCAGTTGGTGGCCCAGGCTGGGTGGGGCTGGGGCCTGTGCCGGCGCTGCACGCGCACAAGAGGAAAAGGAGGGCTAGGAGCATGGCCTGCCAGGGCTGGCGCTGGTCCCCATGGGATCGTTCCATGGGTCTTTCCCTGTCAATCATTTGCTCCTCATTCTTTCTGGATCTTCCGGCTCCAGGCGTACCAGGACCACCCGGTAGGTGCCATGGAAAGAGTGTACTATAACCAGGAATAGCAGGCAAGTGCTTGGGCGCGCGTGCATCTTTAGTTTGCGGTGGAGCACCGGGGATGCTATAATGAGCACGTCGGAGATGGCTGCGGGATAGCAGGAGGTCTGACGATGAGTAGTGTGTTGACTGCATATCCCCAGCGACGACGAACTGGTCGCACTGGTGCACCAGGCACGAGATGAGCAATGACACTCCGCGCCGTCGTTGATCTGACCGAGATGGTGCGGCTGGCGATGCAGCGCCCGGAGCGCTCTCCTCTGTTTCGGGCGTGGGAGGCGCACTCTTTCACGTGGACAGTAGATCAGCCAAAAAGGGCCACAAACTCGGCCGCGGAGAGGATGCGAATGCCCTCATACTTGCCGAGGTCAAGGAGATGATGATCGCCGGACACGATCACCGAGGCACCCGCAACCAGGGCGCACTCGATAAACTTGTCGTCGTCGGGATCTTCGGCGACCACGTGGAGACCGCCGCTGATTTCCACGTTCTCCGATATACGTCGCAGGTCATAGAGGACGGCCTGAATGTGATTCTCTGAGAAGCCAAATGCTTCTCGCAGCTTCCGAGAAAGCTCAGCTGCCATAGCCTGGCAATATACCGATTGGACAATTCGGGCACGCGCCAGCAGCAAGCATTGATAAGGCTTGCCACGCCACATCAGGCCGGATACCCAGATGTTGGTATCGAGGACGACCCGTTCAGGCATACTCATGCCTCGTGGAGCAGTTCGTCGATCAGCCGTTCGCGCTCGTCTTCGCTCAGGCTATCCCATTCCACGTCGCGCTCGGCGCACAGCGCACGTATGCGCTGGCTTCCATAGTCCAACAGGGACTCGAGTTTGTCCAGTTGTGGGATGAGCGCCTTGAGCACAGCCTGTTTGCCTGAAGGTGAGAGTTGTCGTATCCATTCGATCACCTGGGACTCAGGAACTTGGAGTGTGACGACACCCATCTTAACCTCCTATTGGACGCTCTTACCTTACCGTTATTATACCACCATTCAATCTGTGGAACATAGAAGCGTCCATTGAGACGAACAACTCACTCCCCATAGGTGAGGCC
>DATKWP010000029.1:0-14462 GCA_035529535.1 Anaerolineae bacterium
ATCGTGCGTGCGCATCAACCCAGCGCGCATCATCTGCCGGATACGTCTTACCGGCGACTGTTGGCTCCATTGGATGGCTCGCAACGGGCAGAATGTGCCCTGTCGCTGGCGACAACCCTGGCCATGTATGTTCCCCAAGGAGGTACGAACGTGACGGTCTTTGCTTATGTAGCTTTGTCGATCGTGGTCCTCGCCGGAGCCGTTGGAGCGGTGCTCTCCAGGAACGCGCTGCGGGCTGCCGTTGCGCTGGGCGCCGGCAGTGCTGCCCTGGCCAGCCTGTTTTTTCTACTCAACGCCCCCTACGCAGGAGGGTTTGAATTGAGCATAGGCGCCGGCCTGGTCAGCGTATTGTTCATCATCGCCATCAGCCTGACTGAATCCATGCAGGGGCAGCAGCGTGAAACGTGACTACGTCGCCTGGGCAGGTATCGCAGTCCTACTGCTTGCCGTCGGGCTGTTAGCCGGCAGGCAGTACTGGCCATCCCAGGCAGAACAGATAGACGCGTTCCGTGATTGGTTCTGGCAGAGTCGCGGACTGGACCTGGCTGCACAGGTAGGGCTGATCTTTGTGGGCGCATTGGGCATCGCCGCACTGCTGCCCAGGGACGAGCATAGGGAGGAATAGAGTGGAATCGACATGGCTCGACGTGTACAACCCTCTGGTGGCTCTCGTTCTGTTCTTGATCGGGCTGCTATGTCTGCTGACGCAACGCAACGCCATCAAGCAGGTCATCGGGCTCAAGATCATGCTGCAGGGCGTCACTCTGAGCCTGGTTCACGCTGGCTACGTGCTCGGCGATGGGCATACATCTCAGGCGATGGCAATCTCGGCCCTGGTGGTCGAAACGGTCGTGATAGCTGTCGCGTTGACGCTGATCGTGAACGTCTATCGCCACTATCCATCGGGCAACGTTGACCTGTTGAGCAGGCTGCGAGGCTAAAGTGACCGCGTGGTTGATCGGAGGTTTGGTCGGGTTGCCGCTGTCGGGAGCCCTGCTGGCAGCAGTGCTCTTGCGGCGCACCTCTGCCAGCGCCGTGCACCGCCTGGCGCTGGCAGTGACCGGCCTGATGGTTTGCGGCACCCTGGCCCTGCTGCCCCATGCGGGAGGCGACCGGATCGTGATGGTGGAATGGCTGCCGGGGAGCGGGCCAATGGCGCTCGGTCTCGGTACGACGGCCATCTACGCTCTGCTGGCGACCACGGGCAGTGCCTTCCTGGCGCTGCTTGCCGAAGGGTGGGAAGGGAACGAGGTTGGACGTCTATCGCTGTCGAGGGCGGTGACGCTGCTGGCGCTGGCCGCGATCCCCGTCGGCTTCCTGGCCGAGCATTTCCTGGCCCGCTACGCTGCCCTGGAACTCGTGGCGCTCTGCATCGCGCTGATGCCGCTGATCGAGATGGGCGGATCGGAGGGCCGGCAAGTGGCCTGGAGCAGCTATCTGCTGCTGCGTGTAGGAGACGCGGGCCTGCTGCTGGCCATCATGATGCTGATGGACGCGAGCGGCACCCTGCAAATCCGGCAGGCCCTGGATCACGCGGCCAGCGGCGCGCTGGCAAAAGAGCAGTTCGGCTGGGTCCTGGGTGGGATGCTGCTGGCGGTGTGGGTCAAGATGGGGGGCTGGCCCTTTCACCTGTGGATACGCGCCGGGCGACTGCTGATGCCGGCCTCTCGCACCTGGCTGTTTGCCACCCTCATGCCCAATCTGGGGCTGTATCTGCTCTACCGTGTGACGCCGCTGGCAGCACTCACCGGCCCACTCCGGACCATGGCAATGTGGCTGGGAGCAGGCAGCATGGCGCTGGCGGCCTTCGCGGCGCTGAGCGCGAGGGATGTGCGGGCTTCGTTGGTGCACGTGGGCGTTGCCCACGCCGGCCTGGCGCTCTTCACCGCCGCCGGGGATCTCCACGGCGCGCTTTGGCTGGCCCTGTTGGCGACGACGCCGCTGCGCGTGCTGCTGTGTCTGGCCGCAGATACGCCGTCTCGCAGGGCCACGGCCGGGCTGTTCGGCCTGGGTGGGCTGGCAGCGGCGGCCATCGGGGGGACGCTCGTTTGGTGGCTGAAGGCGGAAGGGCCGCCGCTGGCGCTCTTTTTCGCCAGACTTGGCGTGGCGCTGGTCGCCGCGTGGGCCGTGCGCGCGGCCTGGCCACTCCTGCTTCGCGAGACCTCTCGGCCCGCCCCTGTGCGCCGGGCACGATGGGCTGTGCTGGCTTTCTTGGGGGCCGTGGTCTTGACCGGGAGCCTCGCCTTTGCGCCACTGGCGTATCGCCTGGCATTGGCCGGAGGGCTGCCCCTGCTCGCCGCGCCCACGCTGCCGGATATCGTGCGCCAGACGGTCACGATCCCGGTGCTGGCGGTGGCCCTTGTCCTGGTGGCAGCCGCCGGGTTCCTGCGCCGGCGACTGCGGCCACAGTCGCCAGAGGCGGCAGACGGCATCTACTACACGCTGGAGAGCCAGCTCGTGCGAGTGGCTCGATCGCTGCGAGGCGCGGTTGAGGAAGGGGTGCTGGACCAGAGCATCGCCCTGGCGACGCGGATCGGAATGGGGGGCGCGCGTATCGTCCATCGATTCGTGGAACAGGAAGGCCTGGAGGGAGTTTTGAGGTGGTGCGGGCGCACGGCCATCCGCCTGGGCGAGACCCTGCGGCGTTGGCATACCGGGCAATTGCGGCGCAACTTGCTGTGGGTGCCCATCAGCCTGGTCCTGGCACTGCTGGGTCTTTTACTATGCGGAACGTAGGCGGTGGAGTGTCATATCGAGAGGGAAGTATGAAATCCATGATGGCCCTGTTGGACAAACAATCCAAAACAACCCTGGTCGCCGTGGGCCTCGTGCTCGTTGCATTGGTGGGGATGGTGACTCTGCCCATGCCTGCCACATCAGCGACGAAAGACGAACAGGAGCGAGTAGAAACATGAGCCTGGAGACTGTCTGGTTGGCGATTATCCTGGGTGCTCCGTTGGTTGCCGCGCCGGCGCTTTTCCTGCTACGTGGGCGGGCGGTGCGCGCCGCGGGCTGGATCGCAGGCGCGGCGACGGCGTTCCCCCTGGTTGGCGCCCTGGCCCTTCTGCCCGCGCTCCACCGGGGCGAGGTCCCGGCGTTCAGCCTGGGGTGGATCCCCGCGGCCGGCATCCGCCTGATGCTGCACGTGGACTGGCTGACCCTGCCCTTCCTGATCACCGAGGCCGGCGTGACGCTGCTGGCCATCGTCTACGCCTGGGGCGATCACCGCCAGGACGAGAGAACGCCATCCTTTTACGGCCTGTTGATGCTCTTTGCCGTCGGCATGACGGGCACGACCCTGGCCGACGCCATGTTCCTGTTCTACGTCTTCTGGGAATTGATGTTGGTGGCTTCCTCTTTGCTGATCCTGGTCTGGGGTGACGGTGAGCGGCGCGGCCCGGTGGCGCTCAAGTACTTTATTCTCACCCACCTGGGCTCGCTGATGGTGCTGGTGGGGCTGATCGTACTCTACAACGCCAGCGGTACCGACAGCTTCGCGGCCCTGCGAGCCGGGGTTGCTCTTCCCCCGGCCCTGGCGACGATGGTAGCGGCGCTGTTCCTGGTCGGCTTCTGCGTCAAGATGGCCGTCTTCCCCTTGCATCTCTGGCTGCCCGACGCCCATACCGTAGCCCCCATGCCGGTGACCATCATGCTGGCCGCGGCGATGCTGGGCATGGGCACGTACGGCATCTTGCGCTTCCCCTTGGGCATCTTTACCAGGGCCCAGATGGAGCCTTTCGCCGTACCCATGATGGTAGCCGGCGTCATCTCCGCGATCTATGGCGCGCTCATGGCTCTGGCAGAAGAGGACGTCAAGCGCATCATCGCCTACTCCAGCGTCAGCCAGATGGGCTACATCCTCTTTGGACTGGGCACGTTGACGGCTGACGGAATAGCAGGGGCTACGCTGCACGTGATCTACCACGCCATCGTCAAGGCCCTGTTGTTCATGGGAGCCGGGTTGGTGGTGCGCAGCACCGGCAGGCGGCTGATCACAGAGTTGGGAGGTCTGGGCAAAGCCATGCCGCTGGTGGCCACCTGTACCGCCGTGGGCGCGCTGGCCATCACCGGCATGCCACCCTTTTGCATCTTTGACAGCGAGTGGATGATCTTTGCCGGCGGGTTCCACACCGCTCACATCGGGCTCTCTGCCCTGACGCTCTTTGGATCCTTGCTGACCGTGGCCTACGCCCTCTGGTTCATCGGACGGGTCTTCTTTGGCCCTCGCCCGGAGGGATTGACCGTGACCCGGCCGCACTGGGCGATGGTGGCGCCGACGGTGCTGCTGGCCGTCTTGTCTCTGGTAGAGGGAATCTTTCCGGCGACGGTGTTCGATTGGGTGTTCCACGAGCTGCCGCTGATCCTGGGAGGGCGCTGGTGATAGGAAACGTGTGGGTGGCGCTGCCGCTGGCCTGCCTGGGATGCGGCGCGTTTGCCGTCTATCTGGTAGCGCGTCTGCTGCCGGTCAGCCTGGAAGGAAGCCGAAACAGGTGGTTGGCCGCGTGCACGGCGATGGTGTTTGGAGCCGCACTGGCGACGATCGTGCCCCTTTCGGCGGCTACGCGCGTGGCCTACCGCGCCGGCAGCGTGCTGCCCACCTGGGGCAGGTCAGAGGCGGGAGGCGCCTTCCTGCAAGCCGATCCCGGCGCATTGGTGATCGTGGCCGCGGCCTTGGGGCTGGGAGGGCTGGTAGCAATCTACTCGGGCCACTACATCTCGCTCGACCGGCGCTACGAGATCTACTATCCGTTGCTTCTACTGCTGGTGGTGGGGCTGGTGGGTATGGTCCTGGCCGCGGATCTCTTCAGCCTGTACATGTTCTGCGAGCTGATGAGTGTCGCCGCATACGTCCTGGTGGCCTTCCGCCGGCGCACGCGAACCGCCATCGAGGCTGGTTTCAAATACCTGATGATGGGCAGCGTGGGCACGATCATCCTGCTGATGGGCATCTCGTTCGTCTACCGAGAGCGCGGGCAGATCGCCTTGCAGGTCGCAGGAGGCGCGGCGTGGGCAGAGATGGGCCCGTGGACGCGCGCCGGGCTGGCCTGCCTCCTGGTAGGGTTGGGGGTCAAGAGCGCTCTGGTCCCCATGCATACCTGGCTGCCCGACGCCCACGGCCGCGCTCCCAGCAGCGTCAGCGCCATGCTGTCCGGCGTCGTCATCCAGGCCGCCTTTTACACCCTGCTCAAGGCCGGCCTGGGGTTGGGCTGGCCTGCGCGCGATCTGGGGACCCTCCTGGTTGGGCTCTCGATGCTCAACATGACCCTGGGCAACGGCCTGGCCCTGGTGCAGGTCTATACCAAGAGACTGCTGGCCTACTCGTCGCTGGCGCAGATGGGCTACATGATGTTCAGCATGGGAATCGGATTGCACTATGGCCTTGCCAATTCGATACAGGCCGCTTTTTTCCTCCTGGTGGCCCACGCCGCGATGAAGGGACTGGCCTTTCTGTCAAAGGGAGTGTGCCACTTTTACTGCGATACGACCACCATCGCCCAATTGCGCGGGATGGCCCGGCGGTTGCCCCTGGTGGCGGTGGCGTTCGTCGTGGCGCTGGGCGGCCTGGCAGGCATTCCTCCGCTGGCCGGGTTTGCCGGCAAGTGGTTCGTGCTTACCGGGGCCTTGTCCACGCCGGATGCCCTGACCTACGTGGGATTGGCAGTCTTTTTGATCAACAGTCTGCTATCCCTGGGCTACTACCTCCCGCTGGCTGCCACGCTGTTCTCCCCGCCGCCGCAGGCGCGTGGAGGCGCGGCAGAAGACGAGCGCGTGCGCATATCGCCCTGGATGGCCGTCCCGCTCGTGATCCTGGGCGGGCTGATCCTGGCCATCGGCCTTTACCCCGGGCCGTGGCTGGGTCTGACGGCGGATGCAGGTACGTACCTATTGGCGATGGGAGGCGAGCGATGAAAGACATGTTATCCAGCCCACCGGCCGCGCTGGTCTTTTTCCTGGGACTGGCCTGGGGGTTGTACCGGTTGGGCGGCGTGCTGGCAGCCAGGGGGGAAGCGCATCCCGGCAAACACCTACCCTATGCCTGCGGTGAGGACATGCTGCCCTCACAGGCAAGGCTTGCTTACCACGCCTTCTTTCGGCTGGCGCTCATGTTCGCCGTGTTGCACCTGGCCACGCTGGTCGTTTCGACGTTGCCGGCGGATGGAGCGGCTCGCCTCGCCGGGGCAGCCTACCTGGCAGGGATCGCCGTGTGCGTGTTGGTGCTGACCAAAAGAGAAGTATAAATGCTGGAGCGTATCGTCCGCTGGGCCCGGCGCAGGTCGCCCTGGGTGCTGCATTTCAATAGCGGTGGGTGCAATGGCTGCGACATCGAGATCCTGGATCTCCTCACACCGCGCTACGACGTAGAGCGATTGGGGATTCTGAAGCAGGCCTCACCGCGCCACGCCGACATCCTGCTGTGTACCGGCCCGGTGACCCGCCAGTCGCGGGACAGGCTGCGCCGCATCTACGAGCAGATGCCCGCCCCCAACTGGGTCGTGGCGGTGGGCAGTTGCAGTTGTTCGGGCGGCATCTTTCACGGGGGACAGAGCGTCCTCGGCGGCGTGGATCAAATTCTGCCGGTGGACCTGTATCTCCCGGGATGTCCCTGCCGGCCGGAGGCCACGATAGACGGGCTCGTGCGCCTTTTGGAGATGACTTGACCGATTGGGAGTGTGACATGCAAGTGGAAGAGATCGTGCACGCACTGCGTAAAGTGTTTCCCACAGCATCCATCGAACCCGGCCAGTCGCCGCTGGACGAAGCCTTCGTCGCGCTTCCCGCCAATTGCATCCTCGCCGCCGTGAAACTGCTCGTCGAGCGGTTCGATATATACCATCTCTCGACGATCACCGGGCAAGACACGGGCCGCGAGATCGAGCTGCTGTACCACTTCTGGGCCGGCGGCGGGCTGACGCTGCGCATCTCGCTGCCGCGCGAAGGGGCGCACCTCGCCTCTGTGACCGGCCTGATCCCCGGCGCCGCCTTCTACGAGCGCGAGGTGCGCGAAATGCTGGGGGTCGCTTTCGACGGACTGGCCGACCAGCGCCCGTTCCTGCTGCCGGACGATTGGGACGGTGGGCACCCGCTGCTGGCGCACCGTCCGGAGGAGGTCCCTGAATGACCAAGATGATTATTCCCATCGGCCCGCAGCATCCGCTGCTCAAGGAACCCCTGTCTTTCCAATTGACCGTCACGGGAGAGCGGATCGTCGATAGCACCCTGCGCATCGGGTACGTCTACCGGGGGATCGAGCGGCTGGCCCAGGAGCGCAGCTACGTGCAGAACCTGCACCTGCTGGAGCGCGTGTGCGGTATCTGCTCGCACATCCACACGACCGTCTACTGCCAGGGGGTCGAAGCCCTGCTGGAGCTCGAGGTCCCGCCGCGTGGCCTGTATCTGCGCACGCTGCTGTGCGAGCTGGAGCGCATCCACAGCCACCTGCTGTGGATGGGCGTATTGGCAGAGAACGTCGGCTTCACCACGATCTTTATGTACGCCTGGCGCGACCGGGAGATCGTGTTGGATATCATGGAGGAGCTCTCTGGCGGGCGCGTGGCCCACGCGGTCAACATCGTCGGCGGCGTGCGCATTGACCTGGACGAGGAACACAGGGACTCGATCCTGGAGCGGCTCGACCTGTTGCGAGGAAAGGTTGAGGACCTGCTGGGCGTGGTACAGCACGAGCGCACCTTCCGGGCGCGCACGCAGGGGGTGGGCAAAATGTCGCTGGAACAGGTGCGCCGCCACTGCGTGGTGGGCCCGGTGGCCCGCGCCGCCGGACTGGACGTGGACCTGCGGCGCGACGCGCCCTACGCGGCTTACGACCGGCTGGCCTTCCGCGTCGTCACGGCCCAGGATGGAGACGTGTGGGCCTGCACGTGGGTTCGCATGCAGGAAGCGCTCGAAAGCCTGCGTCTGTGCCGCCAACTGCTGTCGGAGCTGCCGGAAGGCCCGCTGGCCGTGAAGGCTGCCCGGCGCGTGCCGGCCGGCGAAGTGGTCAGCCGCGCCGAGGCGCCGCGCGGCGAGCTGCTCTACTACATCCGCAGCGACGGCAGCGACAGGCCGGCCAGGATCAAGATCCGCACCCCCACGCTGCCCGTGCTGAGCGTGCTGCCGGAGCAACTGCGCGGCATCCACACGGCCGACGTCCCTGCCGTGCTCTCCGGGGTGGACTTGTGCATCGCCTGTGCTGATCGGTAAAAGTGATAAAAGGAAGAGTTTGGAACGAGGAGGAAGCAATGAAGCGTTTACTCAGTCTGATACTATTGGCGCTCTTGTTGCTGACCGGCCTGCCGGCCCTGGCGCAGCCGAACGAGGGGCCGATCGTGGTCATTGAAGTGCAGGGAGTGATCAACCCACTCACGGCGCGGTATCTCGACCGCACGTTGCGCCTCGCCGAGCAACGGGCGGCGCGGGTGGTGGTGCTGTTGCTCGACACCCCCGGCGGCCTGGAGTCTGCGATGCGGGAGATGGTGCAGGCTCTGCTCGAGTCGCCGCTGCCGACGGTGGTCTACGTCACGCCGCGCGGCGCGCGGGCCACGTCGGCCGGCCTGTTCATCACCCTGGCGGCCGACGTGGCGGCGATGGCCCCGGCCACGCACATCGGCGCGGCCCATCCCGTCCCCCTGGGGGGCGAGATCGGCGAAACGATGGAGGAAAAGATGACCAGCGACGCGGCGGCGCTGATGCGCAGCGTGGCCATTGCCCGCGGACGCAACGCAGAATGGGCCGAGCGCGCCGTGCGCGACAATCTCTCCGTCACCGCCGACGAAGCGTTGGAGCAGGGCATCATCGACCTGGTGGCCCAAGACCTCGATGACCTGCTGCGCCAACTGGACGGCCGCCGCATCACAGCAGCGTGGGGGACGGTCGTGTTGCACACTGCCGGCGCGCCGGTGGAGCGCCAGCCCATGAACCTGATCGAGCAGTTCATGCACATCATCAGCGACCCCAACATCGCCTACCTGCTGCTCTCCATCGGCGCACTCTGCCTGATGGCCGAGCTGGCCGAACCCGGACTGAGTGTGCCCGGGATCGCCGGCGCCGTCTGCTTCCTCCTGGCCTTTATGGCCCTGGGCAGCCTGCCCGTCAACTGGGTCGGCGTGGCGCTGCTGGCGCTGGCGGTCGTGTTGTTTGCCGTCGGGTTGTTCACAGAGACGGAAGCCATCGTGACCGTCGCCGGGTTGGTGCCGTTTATCCTGGGCTCGCTGCTGCTCTTTTCCCCCTTCACCCCCACCTCGCCCGCCGCGCCCGACCTGCGCGTGAGCCCGTGGCTGATCGGCGCCATGTCGCTGGGCATCCTGGCCTTTAGTTTCGTGGTGCTGCGGGCCATCATCGCCGCCAACCGCCTGCCGCCCCAGTCCGGCGCAGAGCGGCTGGTGGGCCGGCACGGCGTCGCCAGCACCGACCTGACGCCGGAAGGGCAGGTGCGCGTCGAGCTGGAGGATTGGAGCGCCATGGCCGTCGAAGAGGGCATCCGGGCCGGCGAGCCGGTGCGGGTCGTCGGCATCGCCGGTGTGCGCCTGCGCGTGGCGCGAGTTGAAACCCAAGAGAAAGAACTGGATCAAAATCAAGGAGGTGCATAATGGGAACCGGAATCACAATTGCGTTGATGTTCATGTTGGGCGTGATCGTGCTGATGATGGCGGTGCGCATCGTGCCGGAATACCGCCGGCTGGTCGTCTTCCGGCTGGGGCGCTGCGTTGGCCCCAAAGGCCCAGGGCTGGTTTTCCTGATCCCCTTCGTGGACAAGGGGGTGGTGGTTGACCTGCGTGAAGTCTTTTTCGACGTGCCGCCCCAGACCTGCATCACCGCCGACAATGCCTCGGTCTCGATTGACTTTCTGGTCTATGATAAAGTCATCGATCCGGTGCGCAGTGTGCTGGAGGTGACGAACTTTACCGGCGCCGCGCGCGGTCTGGCCATCACCACGCTGCGGGCGGTAGTGGGTGCGATGGTGCTGGACGATGTGCTCTCCAAGCGGGACGAGATCAACAAGGTGCTGCACGAAAAGCTGGACACCGTCACCGACCGCTGGGGCATCCGGGTGATGGCGGTCGAGATCCGTGAGGTCATCCCGCCGCGCGCCATCGAGGAGGCCATGACCCGCCAGATGGCGGCCGAGCGAAACCGGCGCGCGACGGTGACGGAGGCCGGCGGCAAGCGCGAGTCGGCGGTCATAGTGGCCGAGGGCGAGAAGCAGGCGACCATCCTGCAGGCCGAGGGCGACCGCCAGGCGGCCATCCTGCGCGCCGAGGGATTCGCGCTGGCGCTCGACCAAATCTTCAAGGTAGCGCAGGGGGTTGACAGCAAGACGCTGACGCTGCAATACCTGGAGGCGCTCAAAGCGCTGGGCACGGGGGCAGCGACCAAGTTCATCATCCCAATGGAGTTCGTCAACCTGGCGCAGCCGCTGGTCGCCCACGCCGCCCAATCGCTGGCGGAGGCGCGCCGCCCAAAAGCTAATAGTAAGCGTTAACCCCTCCCTACGAGGGAGGGGCAGGGGGAGGGTGGGAGGGTGTCAATGTGAGTGATGGGCTATTTGCGCTGTTCACGCTGCTGGTCTTTCCAGGCTTTGGGTTTCTGCTCGCCTGCGCGTTGGCCTTCCAATGGATCGACCGGCGGGTGATCGCCCGCCTGCAGGGACGGGTGGGGCCGCCCTGGTTCCAGCCGCTGGCCGATTTCATCAAGTTGATGGCCAAGGAAGATGTGCTGCCCGATGGGGCCAGCGAGTTCGTCTGCGCCGCGCTGCCGATAGTGTCGCTGGCTGCGGTGCTGGCCGCCGCGCTCTACGTCCCCGTCGGCGGGCGGGCCGTGCAGGCATTCGAAGGGGACCTCATCGTGGTGTTGTTCCTGCTCAGCATACCGGCCCTGGCCTACTTCCTGGCAGGCTGGGTGTCGGTGGGGGTCTATAGCGTTATCGGCGGCAATCGTTCGCTGCTGCAATACTTTTCCTACGAGGTACCTTTCCTGATGGCGTTGGGCGGCCCGGCCATTCTCACCGGCTCGTGGTCCATCTCCCGGATCGCCGCACAGCAACAGGGAGCGCCCTGGATGATACTCGTGCAGCCCGTGGGCTTTCTGGTGGCCATCGCAGGGCTGATCGGCAAGCTGAAGCGGCTGCCGTTCGACATCCCCAAGGCCAAGTCGGAGGTCGTGGCCGGCCCGCTGACCGAGTTCAGCGGGCGCAAGCTGGCGCTGTGGCACCTCACGCTGGATATCCAGACAGTCGTCGGGATATTCCTGCTGGTCAATGTTTTCCTGGGGGGAAGCAGTGCGGGGTGGGCATTTCTCCCGGGCTGGGCTCGAGGGCTGGTCGAGGCGGTGGTTTTTGGCGCCAAGGCATTGGTCATCCAGTTTACTCTCTCGACGGTCAGTGCGCTCTATGCGCGGCTGCGCATCGATCAGTTGGCGAATCTGGGATGGCGCGTGTTTGTCCCGCTGGCGCTGGTGCAGATGGCGGCCGTCGTCTGGATAGGAGTGTAGGAGGTGTCTCGTTGGCGGTCGCTGATCCACCTGTTGCCCCAATTGTGGCGTGCGCTCACCAGCAGGCCGATTACGGTGCGCTATCCTTTCGCGCCGCTGAAACTACCGCGCGAGTTTCGGGGCCGCGTAAAGATCGAACCTGCCCTGTGCCGGGGATGCGGCGCGTGCGCGCGGGACTGCCCGGCTTCCGGCCTGGTCCTACAGCGCGAGGGTCGCGATCGTTTCCGGCTGGTTCACTACCCAGACCGGTGCGCCTACTGCGGGCAGTGTGAGGAGAGCTGCCGCTTTGGCGCGATCAAGCTGATCAACGAGTTCGTGCGAGGTGCATCCCGACGCGAGATGCTCGAGGAGGTGCTGGTGGAAAGGGACGAGTAAGGAAACAAGGGCTGTCTTTGATCTGCTCTGCACAGAGGGAAATCTTCTTTGAATCTACCAAATCAAATGGGTGTGACTAAACCTGGTGGCTCTCCAGGATTTTGTGGAGTACCCCCTAGATCTGGGGGTATGGTATAATCAGCGAAAAACTGAGGTATGGGCATGCCGGACATCCAAGGTCTCAAACCGCGCAACCTCATCACCGTGCCCTTGGGCATTCCTGACGTCAAGGTGTTAGATGCCGATTCGAAGGTATAATATGGCTGGGGACTATCTTCCTGCCACCCTGAATCGGCTTGAGGAGTGAGAGATGGAAAGACCTGAATTCACGTTCACCGGCGCAATTCTGCAAGAAGAGCCTGGCTATACTTCCCTATGTCCAGAGTTGGACGTGGCTTCCCAGGGTCAGACCGTTCAGCAAGCCCGGGATGCACTGCTGGAGGCAGTTACGCTCTATCTGGAAACGGCGCTGGAAAACAACCTTCCCTGGCTACGCCCAATCCCCCGAGAACAAGACCCTCGTTTCATCACCCCCGAGGCCATCGTGGACACCTTCATACTCAGGCCTTGATTCAACCTGCGTCCGTCTGCGTTCATCTGCGTCTCCGCGTCCGTCCGCATCCATCCGCGTTCATCTGCGCCCATCTGCGTTCATCCGCGTGCCAGGATTTGTCCGCGTTCATCCGCGTTCGTCTGCGTTCATCTGCGTTCCTCTGCCTCCACCTTCCACGCCGTGACCGTCTCATTGTCCTCCCCAAACGTGAACCTCCCCCGCACCCGCTCCCCCGCCAGCACCCGCGACAGCCAGTGCACGTCCCCCTGCCACATCTGCTCGTACGGAATCTCCTCCACCCCGAACCAGGTGGGCCGCATCTCCGCGCTCTCCACCGGCTCCCCTTCCCACCTTCTCACCAGAAACACGTGCCCCACCTTGTCCCACTCGGGGTTCGCGGGAAATAGGAACATCAGGCGGCCCACCGGCTCCAGGTCCCCCTCCGAGACCCGGAGGCCCACCTCCTCCCTCACCTCTCTGACCGCCGCCCCTTCGACCGTCTCGCCCGGCTCGACCTTCCCCCCAAAGCCGTTATACTTGCCCGCACCGAACCCAGCCTTCTTGAAGCCCAGCAGAATCTCCTCGGGCGGCTCTCCCCGCACCAGCAGACACAACGTCGCAATTCTCATCACCGGCCACCCAACTCCTCAATGCAGAGCCGCAGAGTCGCAGAGTCGCAGAGAACTCATCTTTGCGCCCCTGCGCCTCTGCGTCTCTGCGTTAAAGCAAACTAGGTTACAGCAGGAGCCTGCGCGATGGGCATGCGGTACACCCGCCAACGTTTGTAGACCCTGGCCCCCATGTGCTCTGCCAGGAGCGGGGCACTGGGATTGTCCACCGACGTGATGGACAGGTCCGCCCACTTGAACCCCTTGGCCCTGGCGCGCCGGGCCATCTCGTCGAACAGCAACACTGCTACCCCTCTGTTCCAATACTCGGGCGACACCAGCACACTCTTGAGCGCCAGGCACTCCGGCTGGCGGCGTATGGACCACCACAGCCGGACGTAATCCCAGGGGTAGCGCAGGCCGTTGGCGTGCATGAAGGCTTCGTTCAGGTTGGCGATGCCGGGTAGGAACCCTACAGTCTCCCCTTCCACCTCGGCAAACAGCACCAGTTCGGGGTCGGCGATGTCGCGGAAGGGGGCCACCAGGGCCTCCACCGCGTCGCGATGCCAGCCGATGAAGTCAGGCAGGCCGGCCAGCGCCGTGTTGAGCAACCGGTACACGTGGTCTATCTCGTCGTCCCAACGCGCCAGGTCCGCCTGGCGGACCGTGATGCGCCCGCGCGCGCGCAGCCGGTCGGCCACGCGCAAGAGCCGCTGCAAGGCGGGCGTATCCTTCAGTTCCACCGCCAGGGCGATGTTGTCTGCGCGGGCCGGCTGGAAGCCCAGCCGCTCCATCATCTGCGCATAGTACGGAGGCGCGTGCCCACACAGCACCGCCGGTGGGCGGTCGCGCCCTTCGATCAGCACCCCGTAACTGTCCTCATAGTCCAGGTTGAACGGCCCAAAGAGCCCCTCCAGGCCGCGTGGCCTGGCCCAATCCGCCGCGCGCTCCACCAGCGCCTGGGCCACCTGCTGGTCTTCTACGTATTCGAAAAAGCCAAACACACAGTCCCGCCTGTGGCCCTGCTGGTTGGTGAACCTGTCTTGCGCAGCACAAATCGTGCCGGCCGGCCTGCCATCGCGCCAGGCGATGAAGAACTCGGCCTCGCCCCCGCGCTTGAAAAAAGCCCCGCGCCGGGGATCAATGGCCCTCGCGCGCTCAGGGAGCAGCGGGGGCACCCACAGCGGGTCGTCCCGGTAGATGCGCCAGGGGAAAGTCAGAAAGACGCGCCTTTCTCTGGCCGTGCGCACGGGGCGGACTTCGATGGTGCTCATGCAGCCTCCTTCGGTCTGTCTGCCGGCCTGTCCGCATCAGCCTCAACTCTTCGCCTTTCCAGCGCCTGAACCACCTGGGCGTGCTGCTCCCGGCTCAGCGGATACAGGATGGCAAACAGAATTCCCATACAAAGCATGACAGCAGGAACCGGTCCCATCACGATGCGC
>DATKWP010000030.1:0-18654 GCA_035529535.1 Anaerolineae bacterium
GGGGATTGTAGGCTTTTCAGTTTGTAGGCGATTTGCTCCAGATCGGACGTCACGCGCCGCTTGTTCCCGGCCAGAGTATCCTTGACCAACCACCCGCGCCGCTCCCACTCGCAGGCCAGCCGCCGGGCCTCACCTTGCCCAACCTCACGCGCGCCCGCGTGCGTGCCCGCGCGCCCCCGTGTCTGAATGTCCGCCAGGCTCAGATAGCCGGCGTTTTCCTCCAACGCCCACAACACCAGCGCCAGTTCACCAGGTGAAAGAATGCCCGCGCCCGCCGTCGAGGTCACCAGGTCGGACCTGTTCAGGTAGTAGGCTTGGAATGCTCCCCACCGGGCCGATACCGCCCGCCCGGGCCGGGTGATGTTCACCGCCTCAGAACAGCCCACCGCCCGCGCCAGTTCCCGGCTTTGGACGCGAAACAAGACGGGTGTCACCTGGTCCCGGAATCGGCCGATAACCTCTTTTGAGAAGTCCTGAGCAGCCGCCACCAGGGAGAGGCCAAACTTCCGCCCCCGCCAGGCCAAGGCAGCCGTATCACTGGCAAACCCCCCACGCGCCCCACCCAGGGCCGCCGCCGTCGCGCTGTATTCGTCCAGGATCACCAGCACACGGGGCAAGGGATCCTCACCCATCTTGCCCGCTTGCGTGTTGTAACTTGGCAGATCGTCGGGGAAGCCGGCCACCGCCTGGTACAACACCGCCCGCTTGTCACACTCTCCCAGCGCCCGCCCCACCACCTGGTGGGCCTCTTGAGGGTTGCCGGCGATGGGAGCAGCAAGCGCCGGGTGACCTGCCAGCATGGGGAAGGTTGCGCCGTCGAGGTCAGACAGGAGCAGCCGCGCGCCGTCTGCTATTGCCTGGTGCACCAGCAGCCGCAGAAATGCGGATTTGCCATAGCCAGTCATCCCAGCCGCCAGCAGGTGGCCCAGCCTGTCCCAACTCTCTGCAACCTCACCACGCAGGGCAACCCCCAGCCGGACCTTACCGCGCTCGATACCCGGGAAGTCCACCCGCCCGGGCAGCCGGGGCCGGCCGCTGAGCAGAAGACCGAAGCGTAAGCCGTTCGTGTTGGACGTGTAGCAAGGTGTCCCACGCGCCACCGTGCTAATCTGGTGCAAGAGGTCGGGGCTTAGGTACTGCTCCATTCTGGCAATGCGCCGCGTGTCCAACGCGCCGAAAAGCCACACTTGCCCCCCGTCAGATCGGGTCAACACCCAGTCGGTAAAGCAGGGGTTCAACCCGCGCTGCTGTAGGACGTGTGGCACCACCCGGGCCAGGCTGTGCGCCTTGTCAATGAATCTCTGTTCAATCGCTTGTGTCATCGTTCACCACCTCGGGCAGTAGTGCCCGCTCCGTGTCCTGAATCCAGCCGGCCACCTCGGGGGAAGGCTGCTCCAATACGCGCACAGGAGACGGGGCCGCCAGCGCCGGCGCCGCCCGCCGCCTGTCCTCGGGCAGCACAAGGGTAACATCACCGCCCCCGTGCTGGGCTTTGACCACCTCTCCCACCTGGTTTGCCAGGGTGAGGTTGGCCGCCTGCTGGCGCATGGTGGCTTGCCGTTGGGCCTCAGCATCCGCCGCCAGGAGTGGCGCACTCTCAGCGCCGCGTCTGAGATCGAGGTATGGCCCAGCACTGCGCAGGGGTAGGCTCAGGCGGTCACGCCCCAGGAGCATGACCGGCTCGCCCTCCTCTGGCCGCCGTCGCACCAGACCGAAACGGGCCACCGCCACAGGGAGCATGAGATAGGCCACAATAACGACAGCGCCCAACCCCACCAGCAGGACCACCCAGGGCAGAGCCGCCAGAAAAGCGCTCATAGACTGGTCAACCGCTTCCGCGCGCTCCCTTGCCCGCTCCAGGTCCAGCGCCTCACGCTCTACGCCCAGCGCTTGCTTTTGCAGATCCAACGCCGTCGCCGTCGCCTGCAATGCCACCGCTTGCCGCGTGCTTTCCACCCTCACCGCGTCAAGCGGGTCTGGTGTAGGATTGTAGCCACTAGCGCAGCCGGCCACGATCACCACCGTCGCCCCCAGGATCACCGCCAAGATCGCTTTACCCATTGCTCCCACCTCCCTCAGATCACCACTACCGGGTCAAAGACCCTCGATTGCATCAGCGCCAGCAGGTGCCCGCGCAGTGCCCGGCATTGCCACACCGCCGCCTGTCTCTGAAACGTCAACCGCAGGCAGTGCCCGTGTAGATCGGCCAGCGCCTGGCGTTGTCGCTCCAGTGCCAGGCCGGCGTACAGCAGCAGGATAGCGCCCGTGCCCGCCAGTAACATCGTCACGCTGCATAATTGCTCCAGAATCGTCAACCCGCCCACGTTACACCTCCCCCAGGTCAAGTAACATCTGCCTTGCTCGGGCCGCGTCCATTGGCTTGCTGGCCGCCATCGCCCGACCGGTCAGACTTGACGGCCGTGCTGGCAAGTCGTGCATTTTTCCGCAGCCGGCCACAACTGCCCAAGATTGAACGGGCAAGAGGTCACAGAACACCGCGCGTCTGCAAAGACCGTCACCGCGCACCCCCAACCGCAACCCAAAGCCACCGCGCGCGCCGCTCTACCCTGGTAGGGGCATGACCATAGCGTCGGAAGAACGCAGACCACGCGCGAGGTTTCGTTTCCGCTTGTGCCTGTTTCACCTGTTGCGCCGTCGTTTTGTCTGTCATCGTCAACACCTTCACTTGTGCTTGCTCACCGGTCCGCGCCCGTCCACCTGGGCATGCTCTCGCTCCAGGTGGACAGGGGCAGCCGGTCAGTCAGCCTTAAAGAACACGTCCAATTGCTCATTCAACCGTGCCGCAAGTTCAGGATCCTCTTGTCCAGGTTCGAGGATCGGCTCAGCAGGGCCGGCCAGGTGATAGGATGACAGGGCTTCACGCACCGCCCCCGCTATAACTTCGGGAAGTCGGGCCAGTTCTTGCGCCACCGCAGCCTTGACTACAGCCTCTTGACTGTCCCCATTCTGTAAGCGCATGGCCATGCGGATCGCGTCCTTGACGGCTTGCGTTTTGTCGGCTTGCGCTTCGTACCAGGCTTCTATGTCGCCGTCTATCCCTTCCCTCAGTCGTATGTGAATGATGACCACCGCTTACCCCCTGGTGTGTTGTAAACTGCAACACAAAACGTGTTGTAAACTGCAACACATCAGCCGCCAAACTTCCGTAGGCCAGCCCGCAGATAGCCGGTTACATTGGCAAACTGCGGATCACCCCCGACCGTGCGGGTGTGAGGGTAGACTTTGCGCATATACGGGGCCAGTTCCACACTGCCCCCACCGGCCAGCACTACCGCCTTGAGTTCCACACCAGTGCCCCACAGGGTACGCCCGTGCGATACGATGGTTTCGGCCACCTCTGCAATGTGCGGCTCCACCAGGTGGGAGATATTGACCGGGTCTCCGAATGGCTCTACTGTGCGAGTTCTCACCGCCTGGTCAACCTTGCCAAGTTGGAGTGTCCAGTCAAAGCCGTATTCGCGCTTGAGGTCCTTTGCCACCTTCTGGAGCAGTTCGGCCATGCCCGTCGTGATACTGTCTGACTCCACCTCGACGTAACGCAGGCGGTCAACCAGGATGTAGTTCGTGGTTAGGGTCCCAACGTCCACGATACCCACCCGCGCGCCGGCAAGATCGCCATCAACCAACTGCCCGCGCCGGTCGAGCACCAGGGCAAACAGGCTCCCCATCGCTTGGGGCATGGTGTGGACGCCCGTAACCTCAAACCGGCGTTCGCGCTTCCCCTGTCTCCTGACCACGTGCGCGCCCTTGAGCATATCGCGCAAGGCATCCTTACCGCGTTCGTCGTAGTCGGCCACGGGCAGGCCGCTCACGACCGCTACCTGGTCCACCGTCGTGGGCAGAAGCTCGCTTGCCAGCGCATAGAATAGCGCCTTCTGTTCTACGCTGCCCGTTCGGCTCACGTCCAGGGTTTGGCTACGGCTTGCGCTCTGGAGCTCTGCCTGCTCACCGACGAAATACCACCGCCCGTCAACCTCCACGGCGATACCGTGCCCGTTGGCCGGGATCACGTCAGACTCATAGCGGATTGCCTCAGCCGGTCCCACCAGGGAAGGGATCAGGGCAGGCCGGGCATTGAGGGTCAACCCCTTGCTCCAGCCATAGCCGATGTCCACTGCTAATACCTCGCTCATTGCTTCATACCTCCATCGTGTTCGTGTGCTGCTCGTCGCATCGCTCTGCAGATCGGGCATAGTTTGGGTGAGTTCTTGCGCGCCTTAAGCCGGCGCTCCAGGTCCCGGCCGCCGTCCCAGGTCCGGGCCACAATCCAGGATATGCCCGCTGCCTGTACCACGCTGAGCAGCCGCGCGCCGGTCCCATTCCTGTGCTGCTCCAGGCGGGCAGTCAAGTCTTTGCAGAAACCCAAGTAGTGCCGCGCGTGCTTGTAAGGTTCCTGGAAGTGGAGCAGATAGACGATCACTGCTCACCCTCCCCGTCGTGCTGTGCCCTCCTCCTCCGTGCGTGCTCGCGCTCCAGCCCCGCCAGCGCCCAGGGCTGATCATCTGCCGGCAGCCGCACGAGCGTAAACCACAGCCGCGCCAAGATCCACGCCTCCCGGACCCTCCCCCTCAGCACCAGGTGCAGGGCGAGCCACAGGGCGAGGACCGTATAGCGCACCCGGGCCGACTCGAGAACCAGGATGATCAGCAGGCCCACAGCCACGATGATCAGCGCCGCCGATGCGTTCACTCCGGATCCCTCCGCTCGTCATCCCCACCCCACCCCTCGACCTGTCCGCGGACAACCGCGCTCATTCTCCCACCTCTACATCGTAGATGTCGGCCAGGGCCACGGTCTTGCGCTCACCCGTGAGAAGATCGGTCAGGGTCAGCAGCTCGGGGCCGCCGTCCCAGACCTGTACCCGCCCGGTCTCGTTCAGGTGCTGCGCGTTCTTCCACCACACGTGCACCGTGAAACGCTTCTGCGCCTTCACGAATGCCAGGGCCTCGCGCAGCCTGCCAGCCATCGGGCTGGCCACCGGCTCACCCACCGGGATCGCGCCCAGGCCGCCGCAGGTTTCGCACTTCTGCCATTGGAACGTGGAGAACACGAACACACCCCTACCCGTGCCGTTGCAGGTGGGGCAGACGTCACCGCCCTTGACGATCAACGATAAGAGGTCTATGCCCCCGCCGGCCGTGCAATCGCCCATCCAGCCCTCGAGGCCGCCGTTCTCCACCGTCGCCCGGAACACCGCGTCGAAGTCGCCGGGCTGTGCCTCACCGCCGCGCGCCTGCCAGTCGGTCAACTGCGCGCGCCAGGCGGCCAGCGCCAGGATCGCGTCGTCGGTCGCCTGGATCCATTCACGAAAGACCTGGTTCTTGTCCATCTTGCAGTACCTCCATCGTGGTGGTAAAATAAAGATGGGCATAGCCGTAGGTGCAGTACCTCCGACGTCGCCCACCTTGCCCGGCGCTTCTACCGCCGGGCATTCTCTTATCCGCTCCCCCGCCCGCGCCGGGGATCATGCTTGCCAGTTCCTAGCGCGTCCATCTCGCTCCTGTAGGCCAGCAGCCCGTCACGGTGAATCAGCCACAGGTCACCGCCTACTTTCTGGGCCTCGATACGCCCGCGCCGGGCCAGCCGTCGCAAGTAGGCCACAGAGTAGCCGGCCAGGACCTGCGCTTCCTCTACCGTTATCCAACCTTTCGCAACCACTTCACTCATCGGCTTGCCTCCCGTCTGGCAGTTAGTATCGTGTTTAGACTGAGTATCATCACGTTACCTACTATTATACCACACGTGTCAACACCCTGCAAATGCCGTGAAACGCCCGCGCTGTAAGGTTGAATTGTGGAATGAGGATCGGTCAGGGGAATGTTAGGAGAAACGAAAAGAGGCGGGTTAGCCCGCCTCGCTGTCCTTGCGTCTTTTTCCCGTCCGCCAGGGATCATGTCTCCTGGGTCCCAGGCTGTCCATCTCTTGCTTGTAGTCCAGCAGGGTTGACCGGTCAACCATCCACGTGTTCGCCCATTTGCGCGCTCTAACCCGTCCTCGCCGGATCACCCGCCGCAGGTATTGAACACTGTACCCTGTCAGGTCCGCCGCCTCTCGAGTCGTGAGCCAGTCTGAGTTGAGATCGTTGGTCATAGCCCTGCCCATCTATCCGGGTCTGGTGTAGTAACCGTAGTGGTGTAGAAGCGTAGAAGGTACTACACCTCATTATCACTACGCCTCTCAATCAAAACGCCCCACCGCTGGGAGGCAGGGCGTTTCCCGAACCAGGTCAACCGGAGGCCTTACACGCTACAACTCAACACGTCCAGCAGCGCCTCCTGGTATTCCCACAAGCTGAGCTTCTCGATCAGCCAGCCGTCGCCCTCGTACCGGGTATCCAGTGACCCATCCTCGATCAGCCAGCGCAAAGTACCGGCATCGAACCCGGACAACTCCGAGGCCTCCTCTGCCGTCAGCCAGTCCGGAGCGAAAGCCCAGGTTACGATCGTCACCGGTTTTCTCGGACCCGCCCCTGCTGCCTCACCAGAAAGCACACCCCCCCCCGAGGTGACCCGCGCAGGACTCGAACCTGCAACCAAGGGATTAAGAGTCTTCGTGCCCATTACCACCTCCCAACAGCCGCGCCACCATGCTGTGGCGCCGGTGCTTCTCCTGCAACTCCTGCACCGTGAAGATCCCATAGCTGTTCTTCGTGACCTCCACACTACTATGCCCCATCAGATCGGCCAGTGTTGCCAGGTCTCCGCCGTTCAGTAAGAACCCCCGTGCAAAGGCGTGCCGGAAACTGTGGGGGTTGACCCGCCCCTCCACGCCGGCCAGACGTGCCCGCCGGCGTAGCATCTGCGCCACCCCGTTTGGCGATAGCCCCCCTTCCGCCTTGTTGCCAAGGCTCACGAATAGCCAGGGGCCTTCCCCCCGTGGCCTCACCTCCAACCACGCCGTCAGTGCCGCCGCCGTCTGTGTTCCGAAGAATACCGCCCTGGGCTCGCCGCCCTTCTCGGTCACCATCGCCCGACCCGTCTCGAGATCCACGTCACACACCCGCAGCCCACACAATCCCCCCACCCTACAACCCGTGTCCGCCAGGAAAAGCAGGACCGCCCTATCCCGTAGATCGGCCACGTTCCCGGCCTTGGTGGTCGCCAGGAGTGCCAGGAAGTCCGGGAGGTCTATCGCCTTCGGTTCGCGCTGTTTGGGATTTGGTGACCTGATCCGCCGTACCGGGTTAGCCCCAATCACGCCCTCTGCCTCCAGCCAGTTGAACAACCGCTTGACCGCCCTGACGTGGCCGGCTACCGTGAAAGGGGAGAGACCGCCCTCCCGCTCCCGCTGCCTCGGATGATCCGCCCACCTGGTAGCCCGCTCCTGCAGGTGGACGATAAAACGTCGCACATCGTAGGTAGTGACCTCTTCGACGAGGACGTCACCCAGGAATGCAACCAGCGGCCTAAGCTTCCGGCGATAACCCTCCACCGTCTGCGGGCTTCGGCCATCCGCCTTCGTGCTGATCAGGAGCTGCTCGATTGCTTCCGTGAGTCTCATAGCTAGCAGCCGAATAGGGGCAACTGTTCCCAGGGCAAGCCGGGCAATCCCTGCAGCCAGGTCTCCACCCTCCCCACCGGAACGCCCAGCGCCTCCACCAGGTCCACGCCCTCACCGGCCAGCCACCGCCGCGCCTCTGCTGCCAGGTCGGGATCCTCGGCCTCGACGTCGCGGGCCGCCTGTAGCAACATTGCCGCGGCCAGCCGCCGCCAGTTCGCATCAATCCCCACCGCGCTCCTCTCTCCCCCCGTCATTCACCCTGGGAGATTGTCGCTATGGGCTAGTTCTCGGATACGTCCCTGACGCCGGCCAGGTCTAAGACCCTCACCGCAGCCAGCACCCCCAACCCCACCAGCTCCCCAGCCGCCTGGAGCCGCGCCCCCTCATCGTCGCTCTCCAGCGCCGCCCCGAGCTCTCTCAACGCCTCGGGCGCCCCAGTGAAATCCCCGTCCACCACGGCCGCCAGGACCTGGTGCAAGAACTGGGCGCTGCTCCGAACGTCCTGGGCTTCATCAGTCGCTTTCACTCCTCGCCTCCTCGTCTGCATCCTCATCCCCCCCGCCGCGCAACTCCTCCAACAGCCCCCGCCACTCCGCCTCAGCCCCGCCCGCCGACTTAACAGCCGTTTCGATGTCCGCCCTGTCCAGTATGCTCAACGCCGCCTGCAGCCCCTTCCCCAGCAGCGCCGCCGCCGCCTGGACTTGCCCCCGTCCCGCCCCCCCATCCTGGGTGATCTTGAGCAACGTCTCCAACGGCGACGGGATCCCCGCTTCATCACTTCCCCGCAGCAACGCCTGTACGATCGCCTCGGCCGCCCTCGCGGAGGCCGGCGCCGCCCGCCTCAGCCGCTCCGCCGCCTCGTCCACCGCGTCCCGCAACAACGCGGCGTCGTACTCCTTCCTTGCCCGCTCCAGCGCCGCCACGAATTGTGGGTTGTGGGACCAGCCTTTGCGCCCGTAGTACGTGTGCCAGGCGCAGATCCCTTCACCGCTCCCCGGCCTGTCCTTCCGCCGCGGTCCGCCCCGGATCAACCTGCTGAGCGCGCCCCCCTCCGCCAGCGTCGCCACGATCTGCGGGATCGCCGCCCGCTGCCTGGCCGTCAGCCCGCCCAGCATCGCCAGCAGCTCATCGCTAAACCCGGAAAAGTCTGAACCCGTAATCACTTCTGAATCACCTTCACTTTAACCGTCCGGGCCGGCTGCCACCTCGACCCCCGCACGCCCTCACCCCGCTTCTGCCATCATCGCTACACGAAGGCGCCTGTGTGGCACACTTCCGCACGCGCTCCACTGCTCCCATCACCACCGCCCAATCCTCTGCCGACAACGCCCCCGGCACGTGCACGAACGCCGAGCACCTGCTTGCACTCAGCAACCGGAAGTACAGGTGGCCACACTCATACTCGCCGGCGTCCGGTCCCACCGCCGCCAGCGAGTATAGCCCGAACGCCGAACCGTTGGCGTAAGCCCCCCCCGCCGTGGGATCCAGCCCGATCCCCAGCGCCGGCCCCGGGATCTCCAACCCCTCGACCACGGCCCAGTCCACCGGCACCACCACCCCGCCCAGCTCCAGCGCCACGTCGCGCGCCGGGTTGACGTAGCACGTGCCATCGTAGCAGAAGGCATCGAAGCCGTAGACCGGGACCCGCTCCACCGGCAGGCCCGGCACGCACATCACTATCACCGCCACTAAGCCCCCCAAGAGCCTCAGTTCAGGTCTACCCACGCTCCTCCTGCGCGTAAGCGCAGCTTGTTCGTGTCGGTGCGATAGAACAACACGCCATTTTCAACCCCCACCGTTGGATCTGCCGTCCCTGTCCCCACCCGGAACGGTACACCGACCACCCGCACTTTGTCGTAGTTAGATTCGAGCACCGTCCGCCAGGCCGCCGCCTTCTGGATCGTCACGTCAACCTCGTTCAGCCAGCAGGCTATGCCTGACTGGTTGCTCGCGTTGTGCCGCACACCAAAGTTCATCGCCCCGTAAGTGTGGCTGTCGGGGTCAGTCTTCTGGAGGTTCGCAAAGCCAAAGGCCGATGTGTACGTCGTGATCTCGCTGTTAAACCACTTCGAGAAGATGTTCGCCTCGCCTGTGGTGTGCACCTCGAAGCCGGCAGAGTTGAGTATCACGGCGCCCCCGCCCGCCATTGCCTGCCCGTCGCTGGACTGGAGATAGAACTGTTTCGTTCCCGCCGAGTTATAGCCTGCAATCTCAGCCGCCGTGATCTCAATTCGCTGTCCACTCGTGCCCGAGGCTATCTTGAACTGGCCATCCATGATGTAGATGCCAGGTGCTTCCATCGATCCTGTGTCCACCAAGGGTTGCTGGAGCTCAAACAGTTGGGACACTTCACTCTGGTCCAACACCCGGTCGAACACCCCGAACTCGCAGAACGCCGCGCCTGGCAGGTTGACCCCAGCACAGTTACTGCCCAAGTTCCATTGGTTCAATACCGGTGCCCCACAAGCAGTAGTGTCGGTATCCTCCAATACTCCATTCACGTAGAATTTGAAGGAGTTTGCAGTGAAGTCCAGGGTAAGTACCAAATCAATCCACGTACCCGCTGCGAAGGTTTGAGCACTCGAAGAGAGTTGGAACATATCTGCGCCGAACCTCGCCCCTGCTTTGAATGAGTCGTCGGTAGTATCGAAGTAGATATTGATGTAGTCAGCCACCCCACCCGTTGCCCACATAGCAGCATTGGGGGTGGCAACCGGCCAAACAGCAGTTGCAGCATAAGGGTACTGCACCGCTACTCTGAAGCTCATCGTGTTCTTGCTACTGATTAGCCCGACGAGAGCGTCCAGGTTGCACTCGTTGACTGCTCTAGCAGAAGTGCTGGCGTGTGCCGTGCCGGTCCAGGCATACCCAGAACCGAGTGAGCCGTCGCAGTAACTGGTTGGGTAGCCTTTCTGCTCAAACTGAACCCCGTCTATCAAAACCTCCATCTCAGTTCCAGCAGTGCATCCGGCTGCGTAGAAAGCAACCACCAGTGCATAGGCGGTCAATACCGGTGCAGTTGCAGTCTTCGTGTATCGCTTCCACCCATGAATTCCAGAATCCAGAGTCAGGTCGCTCACCGATATAGTGCCGTGCGCAGCGTTGCGCCAAATGATGCGGAATATCCCTGCACCAGTACACTTAACCTTCTTAATGTACGCACTCAGCGTGTACTGAAGCCCGGCAGTTGCAGGCATCTCCGCGGGAAAGATATACTCATCAGCTTCTATTGCCGCTTCGTACATCCTACCGCAGCATGTCCCGAACACGCTGTCTGTAGTGATGCGTTCCCAGGTATCGAACCCGGCGTTTGTCCAGTTTGTTACATCAATCTCAAAGGATGGGTTGACCACCAGGTTGGTTGTGGCTTCCTCAATCACAATCCCACGTGTTCCCTGCCACATACCCTGCACCGTGTGGAATCCGCCACTCAGGGTTGCCTTCTGCTTGCGCAATGATCGCCACTCGGTTGGGCTGATGTAGCAGTGTGGGCCGAGCAAGAGCAGCCCATCCACTGAGTTATACAGGAACTCACCGATGTTCAGCTTGTCTGCTGTCACCGTCCCCTCGATCAGCGCGTCGCCCCGGATCCGCAGACTTTTGGTGGGATCATAGGCCAGCCACTTGTTGCCGGCGTAATCGCCGACGAAGATCCCATAGGCATCCGCTCCGTAATCCGCCAGCCCGTTCAGGTTTCCAAGCCTGACCCGTTCGGTGGTGGTAGTCCACGGCGCGCCGGCGTGTGTGAACACGCTCAGGTATGGCGCGCCCGCCGCGTCTGCCGTCTGCAACAGCCCACCGTCCCCACTCACCCCGTAGTCCACCGCCGCCGTCCCCGGATGGTACGTCACGCCATCGTCCCCCGACTGCCGCGACGTCGTGTACTCGTTCGTCGTCGCGCTTCTCGTCACGGTGATCCACGTCTCGTACACCCCGCCCGCGTACTCCTCCTTCAGCCGCACGACGTCGCTATTGTCGAAAAGCCACCCGCCCCCTGGAGGCGTCTCCACTGTCAGCGTCCCGCCCACGGTGTAGTCTGCCGATACCTTCCCCGCACTCTTCACCACCAGCAGACTCCCCGCGTGTGCGCTGATCAGGTCCTTGACGAACACCCCCGCCCGCAGGCTACCCCGAACATTCACGTTGAGCGCCCACACCTCACCGGCCGTGTTGACTCGGAAGTCTGCGCTCGCCGGCGTATCGCTCCCCGCGTAGAACGGCCAGGACCCGGGCTGCAGCCCCACCCGTCCCTCCCCCGTCCCCGCGTACAAGTGCCCCGTCTCGATCGTCCACCCGCCGATCTCGCCCACGTCGGCGTAGATCGTGCCCCTCACCACCACGTCGTTGAACTCCGCCGACCCATCCGCCTCGATCTGCCACCCCGCCGACCCGCTCACGAAGTTCGGCGAGCGCGTCAGCCCCATGTTGATCTGCGGTAGGCTGTTCGTATGCCGGTACAACTGCCCCTGCGCTCGGGGCCCCGGCGCCTGCGGCCCCCAGCCGTCGCCAGTGAATACGAGCGTATCGCCAATCTGGGGCGATCGTGCGCCCGAGCTAATCTTGATTTCACCCATCGTGTCATCTCCTCGTTATATGCCCGTGATGGCCAGCTGCTGCAGCCCGCCGGCCTGTTCGGCCGCTGTTGCATCTACCTGTCCGCGGACAACTCGTGCCACGTCCTCCGCCCACTCCCCCCAGCTCATCCCCCAACACGGCCAGCCCGCCCTCTCCGCCAGTGCCGCCCACTCACGCGCCCAGGAGGCCTCTGGGCGCGCGACCGCCAGCAGCTCCCCAGCTCTCGATACTTCTGCGCTCCAGATGCCCCTGGCAGCATCGGCGGCGCGCTCGTAGAGCGCCCCCGCCTCCACCTCCAGCCGCGCCAGGAGGTCGACCACCCACGCTCGGAGGTCGCCTCCAGCCTGGTAGAAATCGGTCAGATCATTGCCCCGTAGGGGGCGTACCCTCCGCATCCGTCTCGACTGCAGCAGCAGCCAGGCCGCTCCCTTCTCGCCAGGATCATCGGTATCACAGGCCACCAGGATACGCCGCGCTCCGAGCAGTTGCTGCACCCAGCTATCGCTTAACGTGCGCCTCGATGCGCTGCCCAGAGCTGCCACGCCCGCCAGGTCGCCGGCTTGCTGATGCAATAGCACCGCGTCAAACTCGCCTTCACACAGCAGCACCACAGGCCAACCGGCCACCAGGTCAGCGCCGAACAGGGTCGCCCTCCCTCCCTTAACGCTCACGTACTTGGGCTTGCCGGCAGGGCGTCGGATTTTTCCGTACCACCTTACGCCTCCGACCTGGCATGGGATGACCACCCCGCGCGGGAGCCACACCTTTCCAGCACCGGCGTCCAACCCCCAGGCTTCCGGTTTCTCGTATCGGTCGGCACGGTTATAGCCCAGATGCCAGTACCGGATCGTCGCATCGTTCAAGCCCCGCTTGTCCCGCAGGTAGGCCAGCGCCCGCGCTCCTGTGTCCGACCACAGTACCGCCTCGCAATCAGCAGCGAAAGCAGCTGCGCGCTCCTGCCAGGCGGCCGGTGGTGGAGTATCATCCGCCGCGGGCGAGGCCACGTGCACAGGGCGTGAGGGCAGATCCAGCCCCCCCAGCCGCTCGCAGGCGTCCAGGAAGGAGAGGCCCTCCCGCTGGCCCAGCCAGGAGATCGCATCCCCGCTGGCCCCACAGCCAAAGCAGTGATAACGGTCCCGGTCCGGCGTTACTGCAAATGACGGGTCCCGGTCCTCGTGAAAAGGGCAATGCCAGAAGAGCCACTGCCCGGATCGCCTGGAGGGCGGGCCGAGGTCGCGCTCCACCAGCGCGCCCAGATCAACACGCTCTTTCAGATCGTTTGTGTCTATCACTTCGGATCTCCTAACCGTAGGTGTTTTCTACGCTTCTACACCACTACACTTCTACACTTCACGGATCCGGTATCGGTCCGCCCGCGCACCTTCCGGCCTAAACCTCTCCACGATCCCATCACGGGCCAGCAGCTCGAGCGCCGGCTCGATCAGGATCCGCTTAGTCTTGGTGAGCTGCCCTACCTCCCTCGCCGTGTGGCCGCGCTCCCCCGCCCGGCGCAGGATGCGCAAGACGCGCTCCTCCTCACCCAGCTCGTCAGCACCGTCCACTAGTAGGTGTAGGCAGCGATGGGCCGACGCCCTCCACCCCTCCACTACTTGCTGACCCCGCGCCCAATGCCCGATCTCGATACGCGGCGCGTCGCGGTCCCCGCTCGCCCAGTCCAGGGCGGCCAGCGCAAGGGCAACCTTCAAGGCGTGGGTCGGGAGGCGCCCGTATGTCCCCCACAAGCGCTCGTCCGGCTGCGCGTCGCCTGTTAACAGGTCAAAAGCGACTGCCCGATCATAGTGCCGATAGGCTCCAAACGCCTCGTCCGATATAGCGACCGCCTGGGACTCGGGGGGGTCGGGGAACTTCGAGGTGGGCAGCAGCTCGCCAGCAAGGTGAGCCAGCGGACCGGTCAGGCTCGGCGGCGGCGCGACATCTCCCATTTCCGGCAGAGCGTACACCGGCGGCCCGTCGGGCGTGACGAGCGCGAACCTGGCCCACAAGCCTGTCACCCAGGCTGCGGCCACCTGAGCTTGCCTTAAACTGACCGGGGTAGTCGCCCCAAGAAATGACAACGCCGCATTCCGAACGACGACGAAGCCTGCGCCCTTTGTGTGCCGGCGAAACGTAGGCGTGCAATCGTACAGCTTTAGCAAGAGTTCCGCGGTTCCCACCATATAGTCACGGCGCAGTCCGGCAAACAGCCCCGACGCTTCATCAAGCAGAATCCCACGTTGAGCGGCGAAGTTGCGCCCGCGCTGCCACAGTTCTCGAATCCCGGCTGCCTGGCCTTGCAAGCCTGCCGGCTCGATCCCGGCCAATTCGTCGAGAATGGACTCAGGAGTGAAGTCAGCGGAGAGCAAGAGGTGCGGCAGCACCAGGTCCACCAGGCGGTACCCCACGCGCAGCGCCGTACTCTTCGCGAACAGAGTGGTGGGAGCCAAAAGCAGCGCGTACAGGTTCGGGAAGATCCCGCCGTGGCCCAGCGGCAGGTGAAGCCGGCGCGCAATGGCGAGGCCGGCGATCCACAAGCCGATAACTTCATGGAAAGCGCGCGGACTGCGCGGGCTGACCGCCGCGCTGTAGTCCACATAGGCGGCCAGCCAGGCATCCGCCTCCCCCGCTGCTCGCTCGTGAGCCGCCGTGAGCCGCGCCACCGCTGGCAGCTCGGGCACGTCGGAGGGCGCGTTGTAGGGTACGACCATCGGAGCACCTGGAGCCAGCCCATTGGGATCGGCGGCGAACACCGCGCGGCGCACCCGCTGGGCGGTCTCCTCCCCCAATCCTTCCAGCGCTGCGTCGAACGCAACCGCCCGCCCTCCGCCATCGGCCTGGCCGATCCGCCGGGCGATGGGGCCCCAGGGCGCTGGCAGGGCCTCCAGCTCCTGACCGTCCACGAGATCACCCGCCAGCAGCCGCGCCAAGCACCAGGCCGCTGTTGCGTCTTGACAGTGATCACCTTCCGTGTTATTATGAGGCTGTCGTTCCTTGGTGTCTTGCGACACCACCGCCGCGCCCGCTAGCCCCAGCGGGCGCTCGGCATTTGTAAGCCTGGGGTTTGTCATCGTTAGCTCTCCTCCATCGAGCCTATCTCCCGCCCATCGCCCCCACCATCATCACCACCACCACCGCCCCGCCTGGCCCGCCTCACCACGTCGTCGAGGATCCGAGGGTCGGCCAGGGCAACTCCCAGAGCGACACGTGCAATGTCCGCCGGCCGGAGCCTGAGCCGTCGCGCCTCTCCGCACAGCGCCACCATCATGGAAGGCGTGATTCGCACCTGCAGCCTTTCCGAAACTGACTCGAACTCGGTCATCGCTTCCTCCACCGTATAAGCAAAAAGCGCCCGCGGCCACGCATCTACATGCGTGATCGCGGACGCCCCCCCTCCAGGTTCTCCCCCCCGCCAGGGCGTACTTATTTTAGTACCCCAGAGTATACCGCACCTCTGCCCTTTCGGCAAATCTCGCATCTCTGCCAGCACCTTGGGCTCTACCCTGACCAGCCCGCCGAGGTTGTCCGAAATGCCCTGTTTTTGACCGTTTCTGCGAGTTTGTGTTGCATAGATTACGCATCAGCCTGCCCCTTGCGCTTGGCCCGGTATCGCCGTTGGGCCTCGTTGCGCTCCTCTTTGTGCTCCTGGTAGTATTCTGCATCCCTCTGGCGTGCCAGGTCGGGATTGGCTGCCCGCCACTCTCGCGCCCACTTCCGCCGCTTGGCTATATCGCGTGTGCGCCGGGCCTTAACACAATCCTTACACTCAGAGTACAGGCCGTCACTCTTTCGCCTGTCCCGATAGAATGAGGACCGGGGCAGATCGCGCCCGCAGGTTGCGCATTGCTTTGTTTGCTCCATCGTCAACGCCTCCAGGATCGTCTACAGCCATTTCTACAGCGGATCGCCCGCGCCTGGCCACGTCGCCGAGGTGCCGCGCTCCTGGTGCCACACAGCCCCCCTAGTAGACCAGCCGATCAATCTCTGCTTGCGCGTCATCGTCGCCCAGGCCGATGTAATGGGCCGTCGTGCTGGGGTCCGCGTGCCCGTACAGCCGTTGAATCGCCGCCAGGCTTGCCCCGCAGTCGTGCAACCGCCGGCCAAACGTCCGCCGTAGATCGTGCGCTGAGAGTGCCCCCAGCCCGGCTTGTGCGCCGTAGGCCGTCACCAGATCCCCCACTGCCTGAGAGGTCACACGCCCCCGGCCGGCGTGCCCACCGCGGCGGATCCTCACGAACAGCGGTACAGGGTCGCCCCAGGTGTGGCCATAGTGCGCAAGCCATCGCTCCAGGCTCGCTTGTAGTTCCCTGTGAACCGTGAGTTTGCGCCGCTTGTTGCCCTTGCCGTGCACTGTGACCACCAGCCGGCCGGCATCGGTGCCGAAGTCCGCCACGCTCAGGCTTGCCGCTTCCTCTCTGCGCAGGCCGGCGAACAGCAGGGTATCGAGTATCGCCCTATCCCGGCGCCCGCTGGCCGTCGTGAGGTCTGGTGCACCGCGCAGCAAGCCGACCTCCATCGGCGTCAACCTTCTGCCCACCGGTGCGTCGTCGCGCTTCCGGCGTTGCCTGTACGGCTTGACGCCCAGGGCCGCCGCCTGGAGGGGAGAGATCACCCCATCGCGCAGGGCCACGCCCAGGAGGGTCCGCGCCGCGTACACGCCCGCCGGTGTCTGCTTCCGGTAGGCATCCAGGGTCACACCGTCTACCGCTCGCAGGATCGCCGCCGGCGTGTCTCCGTAGTCGAAGACGGTTTCCCTGTGCACTCCGCTCTCTAACCTGGTGACCAGGGCCTCACCCGATACCCGCGCCTGCAGCATAGCGACGAAGCCGGCGATGTGCCGGCGATACGCCCGCGCCGTGTGCTTGCTGTCGCAGGCCGCCAGGATCGTCGCCTCCACCAGGTCGGCCAGCGTTCGCCCGTCGAACGGTAGCACCGTGATCGGTAGGGCTTCCACTGTGGGCACCAGTGCCCGTGTGTCATCTGCCATCCTGTTCACCTCGTTAACTTGTAATAAGCCTTCTAATCATATCCTATTCTAACCCGTCCCCGTGTACCCGTCTACCTCTCAGCTGAGGGTTTCCCGTGCTCCCGTGCGCTCGGTGCTGGCCAGCGATCGGGCCGTGATCACCGCCCTCACCTCCGCCTGCCGTAACAGCATGGCCCGCCGATAGTGGCAGTAAGAGTCGTAGTCACCCTGTGCCCTGCGTTCCTCTGCCAGCTTCCCCAGCCGCACCACCTCCGGATCCGCGTACACCATCCTGGTCCTTTCGTCTCGCTCGGACATCTTGTCACCCCTAACCATAGAACGAACGGACCACGGGTTTTGTGCAACTGGCCGCTATACGCTTAGGATCCTAATGCCATAGACCAGCGCCTGCTCCTCCAGCGCCGGCCATCGCTCACCCCCTCCACCTCAGCCGTTCGATTTGTGCTTCGAACTCAGCGTAATGATCGGGGCCGGTCCCAGGATCGGCCACACTGCGCGCCGCATCAGCCGCCAGGATACCTGCAGCCTTCGCCAGGCTATCGATCAGGGGGCGAATCTCGGAGGGCCAGATCACCACTGCCCCGGGCATATTACTGCAATCGCTCTCCAGATCTCGGCTCCGGAGTTTGATCAGCGGAGCATCGCCCCGGCCCCCGCTGGGCCACACCTCCACCACCAGGTCGTCACTTACTTCGATCACCGTCTCCATCCCCCTACGCTCCCTTCCCGCCACCTACCCCCACCAGCCTGACCGCCGGCACCAGGACCTGGACGGCCGCCAACACCAGCAACCCCAGCGCCAATTGAACCAGGTCGAGGTCAGGCGTACACCGCAACGTCTCCAGGAGGAGGCCTCCCAACAGCGTGCCGCAGAGGATCCCCACCGACACCACGCGGATCCAACGACGTCCACCCATCTCCATCACCTCACCACTTTCTTCTGGTGCCCTCGCCTCCACGCCGGCGAGGGCGTGCAGTCCACTCGATACGATAGGCCACGTGGGGCCACTGATACGGTCAATGTTTCGATAGATCACCCCCTTTCCTCACATCCTTGGCGGTCCTGGTGCACCACAACCACGAACGGGCACACCTCCACCTGTAGCCGCACCGAAACCCGCGCCACGCCCAGCGCCCGCGCGAGTGCCGCCGTCCAGGGAGTGTCAAGGGCCGGCGTGTTGAACACCGCCCGCCCGTCTGCGAATGTCTCACCGCCCGTTATGCCCATGGGCAGTCCCCCGCGTGAGAGTGCCGCGTCAATGCCATCTACCCACTGTCTGAGGATCATGGTTGTGGCGCTCACCGCTCACCTCCAGAGGTCCGGCGCCGGCTCCAGCGCGCCCTCAATGCCGGCCAGGATCCCGGCGGATTGTGGGCTTGTGGCCGGGTCCGGGTCGGTTTGTAGGTCGGTTTGTGGGCCGGTAGGGGGGGATTGCGGGGATTGTAGGCTTTTCAGTTTGTAGGCGATTTGCTCCAGATCGGACGTCACGCGCCGCTTGTTCCCGGCCAGAGTATCCTTGACCAACCACCCGCGCCGCTCCCACTCGCAGGCCAGCCGCCGGGCCTCACCTTGCCCA
>DATKWP010000031.1:0-3359 GCA_035529535.1 Anaerolineae bacterium
CGGGCTGGTCGCCTTCGCCTCCTCGCTCGACCAGATCGGGGTGCTGGGCAGGGACGTGACCGACGCGGCCATCCTGCTGGGGGCCATCGCCGGCCACGACCCGCGGGACTCGACGTCGCTGGACGTGCGGGTGCCGGATTATACCGGCGGATTACTACAACGGATTGGGAAAGGAACGGACCTGGCGGGGGTGCGGGTGCCGGATTACACCGGCGGATTACTACAACGGATTGGGAAAGGAACGGATCTGGCGGGGGTGCGGGTGGGGGTACCGCGGGAGTATTTCGTCGAGGGGATGCAGCCGGAGGTGGAGAGGGCGGCGCGTGCGGCGGTGGATGGCCTGGCCGGTCTGGGGGCTGAGGTGGTGGAGGTGAGCCTGCCGCACACCGAATATGCGCTGCCGGTGTATTACCTGATCGCGCCGGCGGAGGCCAGCGCCAACCTGGCCCGCTACGACGGCGTGCGCTACACGATGCGGGTGGACGGCGGTGGGCTGGAGGGGATGTACAAGGCAACGCGCGGGCAGGGGTTCGGGCCCGAGGTCAAGCGGCGCATCATGCTGGGCACCTACGCGCTCTCGGCCGGTTACTATGACGCGTACTATCTCAAGGCGCAGAAGGTGCGCACGCTGATCAAGGGGGATTTCGATGCCGCTTTCGAACGGGTGGACGTGCTCGTTACCCCCACCACGCCGACCACTGCCTTTCGCATCGGCGAGAGGACTGCCGACCCGTTGCAGATGTACCTTTCCGACGTCTTGACGCTGGCGGTGAACCTGGCGGGCATCTGTGGGCTGAGCCTGCCCTGCGGCTTCGACGGGGCGGGGCTGCCGATTGGCTTACAGGTGATCGGGCCGGCGCTGGGCGAGGAGCGCATCCTGCGCGTGGCCTACGCCTACGAGCAGGCCACCCACTGGCACACGCGGAGGCCGCTGCTGTGAAGTAAACAGGCGGGACTGGCGGATTACCGGATGCTGTGCGCATTTGTGCTCAATGTGTGGGTTGAACATAATCTTCTAATCGAATGCGCTTGGAGGAGAGATGGACATACAACAGATCGTAGATGACATCTATGCCCTGAACTGCCACCTGCAAGTTTTCGAGAAAAAGTATGCCCTGTCGTCGGCCGACTTTTATGAGATGTATGTTCAGGGTGAACTGGACAGCGGAGAGTTTGGGCAGACACGAGACTTTGTCGAGTGGGCTGGCTTCTATAAGATCAAGCGGGAACTGGAGGAGGAGTTTCGCCGCCTCAGCCATCAGCGCATGCAGGCCGTCCGGGCTTCCAGGGCACCGTTGGTACCTACCACAGTGTAACCCCTATGCCTATCCGTCGGGCGTCTTACGAGCGGTTCATCTACACGATCCAGACTACCTCCACTTTGGTTGAGCAGTCTACATTAACGATCATTATGCGCAGTTCCCAGGGAGGTGTCCTGCGCGGCCAGCTCCGATTTCGAGACGATATCGTACTCGACGTATCCGAAGTGCTGAACTTCCGCGCTGGCGTGATTGAAACCTACGGATATGCTGTCTGGCAGGGCGATGTGCTCCTCTACTGGTACGATTCACACCCTCATCCCGATGACCCGCTCCTGGCTGCCACTCACCCTCACCACAAGCACATTCCTCCAGACATTAAACGCCATCGTGTCCTTGCGCCTGGACTGCACTTCGATGAGCCCAATCTGCGCTTCCTTGTCCGAGAGATTGAAGGGGTCCTGGTACAGGTTCATCTTGGGCAAGCCCGGGAAAAGGTGCGCATGTTTCTCGCGCCTTACGATGGACAGGTGCCTGACGGTCACATCGAGATTGATGAAAGGCTGGACGAATCAGCATTGGCAGTACATCGCTATCCGGATAGCATTGTAGTCAGAAGTGCTGACGTACCAGAATCTGTCATCGCACACGAACTGGTGCACGTTGCTCAACATACTCTTGAGCAGTTTGGCGGCTTTCATCTGCTATATGTGCTGTTGGCCGAGGGGTTGGCTGAGTTCGTCGCCAGGTCGCTCTATCCGGAGCACGTGGTCAAGTATGCACCAGGGTATGAAGCGGTATCCCTGCTCGTCGAGGTTGTGCCCGGTGTAATCGGTGACTTACTCCGCATCAATGATTTGCCTCTGACGCCTGCAGATGCAGAGGGGATCCTGACCAGCTCGTGCCTGCCGCCGTATACCCGACGTCTTTTGGCGAAGGAGAGCGATCTCATCCGAAGCAGTGTAGAGCGAGCCTGGGAGGCTGGGATTGATGACCCAACCTTCGTCACGCTAGGTGAGGAACTGCGGGCATGGAAGTTCTTGTTGGACGAGCGATTCGGGACCATATGGAGTCAGCTATACGCGGCGATAGAGCCGTGGTTTGAGGTGGAGGGCGAGCGAGGCGCCCCAGCGGATGGGAGCACGTATGATGATGGCTTACGGGGAGCGTGAACTGACCAACCGAATAGACCACTACCTGGCGTTTGTGGGTCAACACGTGGGGGTAGAACGGGCCTTTCTGTACGGCTCGTACGCCTATGGCGCCCCTCGTTCGCGCAGCGACATAGACCTGGTGGTACTGTCGCCCGACTTTGCGCCCATGGAACGGCGCCGTCGCCAGGAGCAACTGGCGATCTGGGCCTGGCAGGCAGGAGTGGGGGACATTGAGGCCCTGGGGCTGACGCCGGAGGAATTTGAGGCGATCAGCGACTTGAGCGTGTTGGGCGAGGTGCAGGAGAAGGGCATCGTCGTCTACGACGCTGCCCGCCCGGAGCGCACCCCGGCCATGGCACTGCGGGAGCGCCGGGCGAAATATGAGGTGGATGATGGGTGATCCCTGGAGCCAATACGAGGCCGGGCTGAACCGGCTGCTGACGCGGTTGGGCCAGGACCATCCATGAGGACGGACGGCTGTTGCCCAGCGTCTTTTTGCCGGATGAGGAGGAACATAGTGACTGACCTACGAGACAAGATTGCGGAGCACTCTGCACACGTGGCCGTGATCGGCCTGGGCTACGTCGGGCTGCCGCTGGCGACGGCGTTCGCCAGGGCCGGCTTCCGTACCACCGGCGTGGAACTCAACCAGCACAAAGTGGACGCCATCACCGCCGGCCAGAGTTACATCCCCGACGTCCCTAGCGACGACCTGGCTCCGCACGTCCAGGCCGGCCGCCTCACGGCTACATCGGATTACGATGCGCTGCGCGAGGTGGACGCCATGTTCATCTGCGTCCAAACCCCCTACGACGCCCAGCGGGCTCCCGACCTGTCCTACATCCGGGCCGCCAGCCAGAGCATCCGGTCCCGCTTGAAACCCGGCCAACTGGTCGTCCTGCAGAGCACGACCTACCCGGGTACGACGGAGGAGATCGTCCAGCCG
>DATKWP010000032.1:0-2269 GCA_035529535.1 Anaerolineae bacterium
CGGGCGGGTTGAAGGCGCGCGTGCGCGGCTTGCAGACGCACAAGCAAAAGGTCAACCGGACCGCACCGGGCGGTCGTGTGGCCATGAACCTCACCGGCGTCAGTAAGGCCGACCTCAAGCGCGGCGACGTCATCACGACGGTGGGCTGGCTGCGCCCCACCGTGCTGGTGGACGTGCAGTTACACTACCTGCCCGACGCGCCGCATCCCCTGCGCCACAACACCCAACTCAAGTTCTTCTCCGGCTCAGCCGAGACGCTCGCCCGCGTGCGACTGCTGGGCCAGGACCGGTTGCCGCCGGGGCAAACAGGCTGGGCGCAGTTGCAGCTCCAGGACCCCATCGCGCTGGTCAAAGGAGACCGCTTCATCGTGCGCACTCCCTCACCTGCCACGACCGTGGGCGGCGGGTTGGTGGTGGACCCGCACCCCGGGCGCAAGCATCGGCGCTCCCGTCCCGAAGTTGTGGCTCGCCTGGAGACGCTGAGCCGGGGCAGTCCGGCCGAGCTCCTGCTCGAGGCGCTCGAGCGGCGCGGCCCCACTCCCGCGCGGGAGCTGCTCTCTGCCAGCGGCCTGGGCGAGGCCGGCCGGCAAACCCTGGCTCAATTGATAGACAGTGAGCAGGTGGTCGTATTGGGCGCGCCAGCCAGCAGGAAGCAGGAGTTGGAGGGCGGCAACCCACTCGTCGTCGCCCAGGCGTGGTGGACGGTTCTGGCAGAGCAGATGTCCCGCGAGTTGGCCACGTACCACCGGCAGTTCCCGCTGCGGCCAGGGATGGGGCGCGAGGCGCTGCGCAGCGGGCTGCGGCTGGAGGGAAAGGTCTTCAACGCCGTGATGGCCCGCGCGGCCGCCGATGGGCTGCTCGCAGACGAGGGGGCCATCGTGCGGCTGCCATCCCACACCGTGCGGCTCAACCCGGAGCAACAGCGGCAGGTGGACCAACTGCTGGCCCAGTTTCGCCGCCAGCCCTACGCGACCCCCTCGGTCAAGGAAAGCGCCGCCGTGGTCGGGGAAGAGGTGTTGGGGGTGCTGATCGCGCGCGGGGACCTGGTGCAGGCCTCACCGGAGGTGCTGTTTCTGCCCGGGACGTACGAGGAGATGGTGGCGCGCGTCCGCACGCACATCCAGCAGGCAGGGAGCATCACCCTGGCCCAGGTGCGCGACCTATTCAACACCAGCCGCAAGTACGCCCAGGCGCTGTTGGAGCACCTGGACGAGACTGGCGTAACAAAGCGAGTGGGTGACGAGCGAGTATTGAGGTAGGACACGGAACACGTGAAACGTGAAACGTGAAACGTGATCGGTAAGGAGATGAACAGATGAAGGATCGCACAATCCTGTGGGTGTTTCTGGCGTTTGTCGTGGGGTTCACGTTGCCAGTGTGCAGTTGCCTTGGGACAGGGTTGGTCGCGCTGAGCACGCTGGGCCGCATGGCCGGTGGGACAACGCCAGCAGGAATCGGGCTGGGGGACGCCGTGGCCGTCATCCGGCTCGACGGAACGATCACCAGCGCCCCTGGGGACGCCCTCACGGTACAGGGCATCACCCCGGGGCGGGTGGTCGCCCTGCTGGAACAGGCGGCGGACCCCGCCATCAAAGCGGTCGTGGTGAGCGTCAACAGTCCCGGCGGCAGCGTGGTCGCCTCCGACGAAATCTACCACGCACTGATCAAGTTCGACAAGCCGGTCGTCATCTGGATGGGAGCGATGGCGGCCTCGGGTGGGTATTACATCTCCTGCGGCGGCGACTACGTCTTCGCCCACCCGGACACGTTGACCGGCTCCATCGGCGTCATCAGCCAGTTCCTCAACGCCGAAGAGTTGATGCAAAAAGTCGGCGTGGACGCGGTGGTCATCACCTCCGGCCCGCGCAAGGACATCGGCAGCCCTTTCCGCGAGATGACGGAGGAAGAGCAGGCGCTGTGGAAGGGGATCATTGACGAGACCTACGAGGGATTCGTGGAACTGGTGGCCCAGGCCCGCGACCTGCCGGTGGAGCAGGTGCGCGAGTTGGCCGACGGCAGCGTCTACACCGGCCGGCAGGCGCTGAAACTGGGGCTGGTGGACGGCGTGGGGACACTGGACGATGCGATCGCGAAGGCGGCAGAGCTGGGCGGCATCGCAGGGAAGCCCCAGGTGATCGAATTGAGGACACCCCTCACTTTCTTCGACATGCTCTACGGATTCCAGGGTCGTTCGGCAGTACCCACGCTGGAAGAGATCCTGGGCTGGGCCGGCGCGCCGTCGCTCGAGTTCCGCTTCGTCAGGCCGTGA
>DATKWP010000033.1:0-3662 GCA_035529535.1 Anaerolineae bacterium
CATAACCCGTGAGGGCGTGCCGCCTTCTGAGGGTAATGCGCATCAACTTTCTCCTTGTACCACCACGAAATCCAGGGCCGGAACCGTGGCCGATTCCAGCACGGTGGGACTTTCATTATAGTTGACCACCACGCGTGTGCCATCCTCGTAGACTGTCTCGTACACCCCCTCCGCCAGGCGCGCGTGGGCGACGATGAACTGGTTGGCCAGCGGAGCCAGCATCTCCAGCGCCCGGTATTGCCGAACGATTTCGTCCCGCCAGAAACTGTACTGCGTGCTCCAGTGCTCGTTGGCAGACGTGCGGGCGAGCAAGGCTGAGTTCTCGTATGTCAATACAAAGTGGGCGATCGCTCCGCACTCGACCTGGTGCAGGAAGGTGCGCTGGCCATCGTTCATCAGGTTGAAGGGCTGGCCGTCGTAGAGTACTAACCCGTGCGCCACGATCTGATAGAAGGGGATCGTCTCATCGAACAGATCGTAGTGCGTACTGTCCAGCGACACCCAGTCCAGCCGGTCGGCGTGGGGGATGGCGTAACTATTGCCGCCGGACATCGCCACCGCGCCGAACTGCTCCCGGGCCAGCGCGGCGATCTGCATCCACGAGGCAGCGAAACTCTCGCGCGATAGAGGATAGTGATCGTTGGTGTCCGGCACGGTCAGGCCGGCAAAAGAGTTTAGCCTCAGTCCGTTGGCTCCCAGGTCGGCCATCTTGGGGATGTCGCGCAGGGCGAACTTGCGCAAGGCCACCTGCGGGTTCAACAGGAAGAACTCGCCCTGCCGGAGGGGCAGGCCATCCACGCCGCGCATCGCGTCCGAGTAGGGCAGCGCACCCCTGCCCTCCGGCAGAACGATGAGGTAGTTGTCGGTCAGGAAGAGCCGTTGCCCGCGCGCGTGCACCGCGTCGGCCAGCGCGCGCAATCCATCCGCACCCCCCAGCCGCGCCTCGACCGGCAGCCGTTGGGGGTAACGTGCCATCGAGCCCCCCTCGTTCCAGCCATCTACCGTCACGTCCAGCCGCGAGACCCCCGCCGATGCCAGGTCGTCCAGTATCTCCTGCACGTCGGCAAAACTCGTCATCTTGATCAGGTCGCGCAGGAACCACGCCCGGCGTTCGACCCCCATGAAGAAATCCAGGCTCATCAATGGCACGTCGTCGTCGAGCCGCCGTACGCCGCGCTCGCGCATCAGAAAATCGCGGTAGCGGGCTGCGATGCCGACGTAATTGGCGCTTTCTCCGGTCAGGAAGCAGTAACGGATTTGGCGGTCGCCGCCCGCCAGGTTGGGCTCGTACAGCCACGTCGGCTGCCCCCCCATCAGTGAGAATTGCCCCTGGCGCCGGTAGACGAAGCTGGCCCAGGCGTGATTGTAGGGGATCGTCTGGCCGCTGCGCCCCACCGCGATCCGGGCGTCAAAGTCCCCCTGGGGGATGATGGCCGCGAAGGCTGCCTCACCGCTCACCAGGCCGAAGACCGGCAAGGGGGCCGGTTCGTGGTAGGAACCACTTTGTTGCAGGATGATCTGTTCGTCCCCATAGATGGGTACTGAAATCTCCTGCACGGCCTCCGGGTGTGGGGACGTATAGTGCATCAGCACGCCGCTGCCGTCGGGGAAGACGACATAGCCCTCCTCGCCGTCCTGCGTCGCGCCGAGGAATGCCAGGACGTCCAGTGAGACCAGCGTGTTCTGCTGTTCGCCACCCTCGACGATGCCGGCCTCGGGGACCGTGACCTCCAGGGAATCGTCACGCACGGCGTACACGACGCTCAACTCGAATCCGGCCTCGGGAAAGCGATAGTGGGCGTGCACCCCTCCCTCGACCGGCGTGAACTCTGCTTCCACGTCCCGAGGGTCGAAGACCTTGGCCTGGCCGCGGTCGGCGTCGGTATAACTCAACACGACGGGCGCCTCGATGCGCTGTCGCCAGGCCTGGCTGACTTGGGTCTCGTCCAGGTTGGCCGGGCTGCTACGCCACAATCTGCCGTTTCGTCTGTCCTCGACGATCAATGCCGACGTGGCTTGCTTGAGGTAGAGCCGCAGATGTTCGCTCTCGGCCACCAGGTCATATTCCTCAGATACCTCGGGATGGCGGCCGTCGAGCGCCGGCCAGTCCTCCAGGGCGGCGGGCAACTCGACGGGAGGATTGATGCGGGGCACAGTGTCTGCTGGCGCATTGCCAGTCACACCGTTGCTGCAGCCCGTCAGCAGCACAACCAACCCCAGTATATTCAAGCCACAGGTAATGGCCTCTCTTCTCATTTCTACTTGCCGCTTTGTGATGTGCGATTTGCCATTTGCGATTTGGCGATTTGCTGATTTGCTGATTTGCTGATTCGCTGATTTGCTGGCTCGCTAATACCGCCGCACGTATATCTCCAGCGCAATCTGCTGCAAGAACCGCACGATCTCCCCCGTCAATGCGTAGACCAGTCCCACCAGCACCCAGATGACGAGTATCCCCAGCAAGGTGAGCAGCAGCACACCAATGGCCTTGCCGGTGTCAAAGTTGTGCAGCGTCCTGATCTGCTGGAAGAAATTCCAGAGCACCAAGGCCCACACGAGGTACAGGGCCACGTAGTAGAGTGTCTTCTCATCGCGGGTGATCGCGTGGGTCATCAGGCTGAGCGGCACCGTCAGCAGAATGTAGGGCCACAGCGCCCACGCGCTCGACTTGACGATCTGGCGGAAGGTCCCTTCGCCGTAAAAGATCTCCGCCACTGCCACGGCCGAAATGCACCAGGTGACCCAGGGGATCAGTATCTTGCCCGCCTCGAACAGCAGCCGCGTCTCCTCCGGCCGCTGGGCCTGAAAGTGAAAACTCTGCGCCACCAGCCCACCCATCCGCGCCAGCACCGCCAGCAGCAGTAAGACCGGCACCGCCCACAGGTCGCTGCGCTCGCGCAGGTCGCGCACGCGGGCCAGGAGGTGGCGGAAACCATCTCCCAGCCGGTTCACTGCCACGGCGGTCCCGACCACCAGCACCAGGAGGCCCAGCCCCAGCCAGGAAAAGTTCTGACGCATCCACACGTAGCGGTACTCGAGAAAGGCGGCCGAATATCCGTCCTTGTTCTCCGCGTAGCGGTACTCTTGCATCGCCTCGAGGAAGCGCTCCTGGCGCATCAGTGCCTTGGCCAGGCCGGAGTGGGCCAGCGCGAAATTGGTGTCCCGCTCGACGATCTCTTGCCAGAGCACGGCCGCCTCTTCGTACTTGCCGTCAAAGTATTTGCCGCTGGCCTCGTGGATCAGGCGCGTGATCTCCGTGGGGCGGAAGATCTGGATGTCGCCGCGCCCTGCGTCCAGCACGTAGAGGGTTCCCCCCTCTCCCGCGACGATGCTGGCCGGCTGGGCGAAGCCCCCTTCCCACAGCCCCTGCCCGCCAAAGATGGCCAACAGGTTGCCTGCCTGGTCGTATTGGTAGATGAGATTCCGCTGCTGGTCGAGTGCAGAGACGACCCCCAGGTCGTCCACCGCCACGTCCGCGAACATCGAACCAAGCGTGAAGGGCATGCTCATCTCCCGCGCGCCATCCCAGCGCCACTTGGTCTCTGCCTCGCCGAAGGCCAGCCCTTCTTCCCCCTTCAGTTTGTCCCACAGCCGCCCGGCACCGATGCGCGTCGCGATCTCGCCATAGACGTTCTCGCCCACCGAATTGAGCCGCTGGATCT
>DATKWP010000034.1:0-2484 GCA_035529535.1 Anaerolineae bacterium
TTCCGCGAGGAGCAGATCGAGCGGGAGCGGGTCTACGTGGTCGGCGTGACCTGCGACGGGGTGAGGACCAACGGCCGGCCCCAGGAGCGTTGCCGGCGTTGCGCGGAGCGCGTGCCGCTGGTGTACGACATCGTGATGGGCGGGGTGCCCAACGTGCTGGGCCGAGATGACTATGCTGACGTGACGAAACTGGAGCAGATGTCGCCCCGCGAGAGGCTGGCCTTCTGGACGAAGGAGTTTGACCGCTGCATCCGCTGCTATGCCTGCCGCCAGGCCTGCCCGGCATGTTATTGCTTCGAGTGTGTGGCGGAGCAATTGGACCCGGCGTGGATGGGCATCGCGATTGATCTTCCTCAGAAGCAGTTCTTCCACGCCATGCGGGCCTATCACCTGGCAGGGCGCTGCTCGGGCTGCAGTGCCTGCGAGGAGGCCTGCCCGATGGGCATCCCATTGAGTCTGCTCAATCGCAAAGTAGCCAGAGAGGTGGAGGCGCTGTTCGGTTACAAGGCTGGGCAGGACGCCGAGACGCCGCCGCCGCTGGCCACCTTCAAGAAGGAAGAGCAACTCCCCATGTGAGGGAGGGAGGAGGGACGGTGAACATGCAGGTGACGACCAGGGATGACTTGACCGCCTGGCTGGATGGGTTGGCCGGGCACCTGACGCTAATCGCCCCCAAGACGGTGGAGCAGCGGGTGCTTTATCGGCCCGTAGCGGATAGTTCTGAGATTGCCTTTGATTTCGCCAGGACCGACCTGCCGGTCAAAGAGCATTTCCTGCCCCCCACCCACGTGCTCCTCTCCATCGAGAAGGGGAAGGAGGGTGTCAGGCTGGGCGAGCCATCGCCGGAGCGGGAGCGGGTCGTATTCGGCCTGCGCCCCTGCGATGCGCGAGCGCTGCACGTCCTCGACGCGCTATTTCTGAAGGAGCCAGCGGATCCCTACTATGCCGAGCGGCGGGAAAAGACGACGCTGGTTGGCCTGGCTTGCCGCGAGATGGGCGAGCAGTGCTTTTGTACCAGCCTGGGCCTGGCGCCCGACGAGGCGGGCGACGTGGACGTGATGCTGACGGAGATGGAGGAGGGAGGAGGAGAAGGCGAGAGGGGGAGAGGGAGAGAGGGGGGGCGGCGGTATGCGGTACAGGTGATGACGGAGAAAGGTGCGGCGATCTTGGGGGTGCTGAACCTGGAGGAGGTTGAGGGGGCGCTGCCGGTACCGGCCGCTGGGAGCAAGACGCCGGTCCTGGAGGCGGAGGCCTGGCCCCGGTTGTTCGATCATGCCTACTGGGCACGCCTGGCTGATCGGTGCCTGAGCTGTCGCCTGTGCACCTATGTGTGCCCCACGTGCCGGTGCTTCGACGTGCGGGACTATGAGGTTCCATGTGAGGGGGCCTCCAGTGGAGGTGCTTCCAATGGGAGCGCACCAGGCGGGCGTATTGAGCGGCTGCGGGCCTGGGATAGCTGCATGGCGGAAGGCTATCGCCGCATCGCGGGCGGCCACAATCCCCGTCTCACCAAGGGGGACCGGTTGCGGAACCGGTTCTACTGCAAGTTCTGCTACTACCCTCAGGATTATGGGCCTGTGGCCTGCGTCGGCTGTGGCCGCTGTATCGCCAGGTGCCCGGTGAACGTAGACGTCGTAGAGGTGCTGGCAGACGTGGCCACGTTATGAAGGGAGGGGGCATGGCTTCAATCAACCCGTATCTTCCATACCTGGGTACGCTGGTGGGGGTCAGGGACCTGGCCACCGACGTCAAGATGTTCCAGGTGGCGCTCGACGATCCAGGCGCGAGGGCGGGCTTTACCTATCAGCCTGGGCAGTTCGCCTTCGTCTCCGCCTTTGGGGTAGGGGAGGCCCCGTTCGGCCTGGCCTCTACTGTGCTGCGGGGTCCGCTGCTGGAGTTTGCCGTGAACCGGGTAGGCACGGTGACCGACGCGCTGCACCGGCTGGGAGAGGGGGACGTGGTCGGTGTACGCGGCCCCTTTGGGAACTGGTTCGCCCTGGATAAGATGAAGGGGAAGAACGTCATCCTGCTGGGGGGAGGCATCGGTGGAGCACCTCTGCGGCCCGTCATCCATACGATTCTCGACCAGCGTGCCGACTACGGCAGGTTGACCATTCTGTGGGCGGCGCGCCTCCCTTCTCTTCTCATCTTCACGGACGAGTTTGACGGCTGGCGGGCGGCCCCGGACACTGCACTGCACGTCACGGTGGACCAGGGAGACGAGGCCTGGACGGGCAACGTCGGCCTGATCACCGAGTTATTGGAAAAGGTCGCCCCGGCCCCAGAGAACGCGGTGACCATTACGTGCGGCCCTCCCATTATGATCAAGAACACGCTGCTGACCTTGAAGAGGCTGGGTTTCAGCCCCGACCAGATGATCGTCACGCTGGAAGCCAAGATGAAGTGCGGGATCGGCAAGTGTGGGCGCTGCAACCTGGGGGAGAAATTCGTGTGTACCGACGGCCCCGTCTTCAGTTGCGCCGA
>DATKWP010000035.1:0-7731 GCA_035529535.1 Anaerolineae bacterium
GCGGCCTCCGCACGGTTGGTCAGGTTCAGTTTTTTGAGGATGCTGCTGACATAGTTGCGCACCGTGCCCTCGCCCAGGAACAGGGCCTGGGCAATCTCGCGGTTGGTTTTCCCCTCGGACACCTGGGCCAACACGCGCATCTCTTGCTCCGTGAGATTGGCGAAGGAGGCTTCGTGTTCCTTACGGGTGGCCTGGCGCACACGCTCGAACACCCGCTGCGTGAGCGCCGAGTCCAACAGCGCCTCCCCTCGCCCGACCGCTTCCACTGCCCGGATCAGGTCGTCGCTGCCGATTTGCTTGAGCACGTAGCCGCACGCCCCGGCAGCGATGGCGTCGAACAGCATCTCGTCCTCGGCGTACGAGGTAAGCATGATCACCTTGGTTTTGGGTGCCTGTTCGACGATCTTTCGGCAGGCGTCAATGCCGCTTCCTCCCAACAGCCGAATGTCCATCACCACGACGTCGGGATGGAGCAGCAGCGTCTTCTGCACGGCCTCCTTGGCCGTGGCAGCCTCATCCACGACCATGAAATTGGATTGACGGTCGAGGAGTGTGCGCAAACCCAGCCGCACCACTTCGTGATCGTCCACAATCAGGATCTTGAGTATCATACAACCTCTCACGTTTCACTTTAGTAGGGTACGGTGAGGATCAGCGTCATGCCCTTGTTGGCCCCGGTGTCTACGTCCAGCATGCCATCGAGCAGCCGCGCGCGCTCGCGGATGTTCCGCAGCCCCTGCCCCCTGTTGATCGGCAATGCCAAGAGCCCAACGCCGTCGTCGGAGATACTGAGTTGTAGGGCGTTCACGCCATAGTACAGCCGCACCTTGACCTGGCGGGCCTGCGCATGGCGGGCCACGTTGGCCAACGCTTCACGCGCGATCTGAAAGATGTGCTGGCGGCGTTCAGCCCCCAATGGCCGGGGACCTGCGCCTTCCACCACGAACTCGGTCTGCAAGAGCGTGTTGACGCGAAAGTCCCTGAGCATCTTGTGCAGGCCTGTCTCCAGGTCCTCGGGTGGCAGTTCGCCGCGCAGGTCAAAAATGTAGCGACGGATATCTTGAATGGTCTGGTTCAGACTCTGGATGGCGCGCGTCAGTTGGGCCTGGGCTACCTCAGGCTCTTGGGAGATACTTTGCCGGGCCCCCTCCAGGATGAGGCCGGCCGCGTAGATGGACTGGATGATGCCATCGTGCAACTCGCGCCCGATGCGTTCCCGCTCGCGGGCCAGCGCCTGCGTGCGCTCCACGCCCTCCAGCCAGAGTTCGATCTCGTTCAAGACCAGGTTCAGGGCCCGCACGACTCCATACACGATCGCAGCGCCGCACAGGCCGCGGAGGAGAGAGAGCGGGATGCCCGTCAGGCGCAAGAACTGGTCCTGATTCAGCCAATTCGCGGGGAAGAAAGGGGCTCTAGGACCGATCAACCCTCCGAGCAGGCCAAAGACACCCAGCGCAATCCCGGTCACGCGCATCTGAGGCCGGACCAGCCGCAGCCGCCCAGGCTCGATGGAACGATAGGCGTGGCGACACAACCCCCACGCCCCCACCAGACCACCGGGCAATGCCAGCCCGTAGCGCGCAGCGATTTCGCCGTAGAGCCACGCCTGCTCGGAGGACACGCTGGCCAGGCGCGCGGCGGCCAAACCGACCAGCCAGAGCGCCAGGAGGCCACCGGCAAGCGCCCCCTGTCGCCACTGCTGTTTTCCCAGTGGCGCGTGGGTCTGCAAAGCGCAAGCCAGCAGGGAGGAATAGCCAATGCCCAGCAGCAACAACCGCAGCCAGGCGAGCCAGGGAGCGGCTGTACCCAGAGACACGGCCCACGCAGGGCTCCAGGCTGCCAGGGGGCTCCAGGCTGCCAGGGCCTCGCAGAATCCGAAGACTGCTAACGAGAGCAGGCCAGGAGCGATCTTGAGTCGCGCAGTCTTGCGGGTCAACAAAACAATTGACAGGCCCAAGATGAAAAAGGCCTGTCCGTGTAAGAGAGCCAGCAACAACTGGTGAGCGGCGAGAGCCTCTCGCAGCCAGGACATTCCCCGATCCAACCTTTCCTCTTATAATCTTCTGTTTAATTATACCACGATGTCTTTTCGAGGCAAGAGGGAAGTCCCAGGCTTGGGGCAACGCAACGGCGGCCATCCCAATGACGTAGGATGGCCGCCGTGTACCCCAGGCTCGCCAGGGGGGCCGGGCCGGGCTCTCACAACGTGCGCTCGTAGATACGATGCGCCTTGTAAAAGTCGACCCCCAAGGCCTCCAGTTCCCGCATCATCCGCGAGTTCTGCTCGTTGGTCTGCACGATGTCCACGTGCTGGAAGCCCCGCCTGCGGAGGGTCTTGAATATCTCGTGGTACAGGATGGCCATTACGCCCAGGCCCTGATACTCGGGCAGGACGCCTCCGCCGTTAAAGTTGATCCAGCGGGTGCGCCTGGATTCCTGCAGGAGCATGGCCCAGCCGAAGGGGTACAGCCGCCCTTTGCAGCGCTGTAGCGCTGCCGAGACGTCGGGGAAGCCCAGCACGAACCCGATGATCTCTTCTTCCCTGGCGACGATGGAGACCAGGTCCGGCTGGGTGATGTCAATCAGCCGCCTGGCGATTTTTACCGCGTCCTCGCCGGTGACGGGGATAAACTCCCGGTTCTGGGCGAAGGCGGCGTTGTAGGCCTCGATGACGCGAGGAGCGGCGGTCCGCAACTCGGCCTTGTTGCGAAAGCGGAGCACCTGGAATCCACGCCGCTCCTTTATTTTCTCCGCCAGGCGGCAGACGCGCTCCGGCATCTCCAAGTTTCCCGGCAGGTAAGAGGAGTAGTAGTCGGTCTGTTTTTGGAAGCCCGAGTTCTGGATGAAGGCATCGTAGTAGGGGTAGTTGTAGGTGATGCCCATGGCGGGGCGGTGCTCGAAGCCTTTGACCAGGATCCCCAGGCCGTCGCCTGGCAGGAACCCCTCGGGGCCGCTGATCATCTCCAGGCCCCGGCTGCGCGCCCAGTCGAAGGCAGCAGCGAACAAGCCCCGGGCGACCTCGATCTCTTCGAGCGCCTCGAACAGGCAGAAGAAGGCCCCTTGCTGATTGCGATAAGCGTTCCGCTTGCGCGGCTCCAACACGGCGATGCGCCCGACCACCTCGCCCCGCCGGAATGCCAGGAAGAACCCGGCATCGGAGTGACGGTAGAAGGGATGGCGTTCCTGGTTCAATTGCTTACGTGCGCTGGAAACCAGCGGCGGTACCCATGGGGGGCAATCCTGGTAGAGACGGAACGGGAACTGGACGAACTGCTCCACGCTGCGTGGGTCAGTGGTGTCTACTTTGCGGATCTCCACTATTGTGCTTCTCCTGCGGGTGGTGGACACCCGCCTCAGGTTGGGGCGACGAAGAAACCGGTCGCCAGTATGCCCGGGCCACCGTGGGTCACAATGGCAGGAGGCAGTTCATAGATCGGCACCTCTGAAAGCCCCAACGCGGCAGCAAAGTCAGCCGCCATAGCACGCGCCTCTGCCTCGGCGTCGGCGTGCATGACGCACAGGTAAGATTCGGCATTGTGAGGGCATTCCGCCAGCACCAGTTCCCGCAGGCGGGCCAGTGCCCGGCGCGCGGTCCGCTGCTGCTCGAACGATTCCACCCGTCCGTCCCGCAAAGTGAGGATCGGTTTGACCTGCAATAGCCCCCCCACCAGCGCCTTCGCCCCGCCGATACGCCCGCCCCTGTGCAGGTATTCCAGCGTGTCCACCACGAAATAGACCCGCTGGCGGGCCTGTAAGTCCCGCACGCGGGCCAGGATGGTATCGGCATCCACCCCCTCACGCGCCCAGCGGGCGGCCAGCAGGACCATCGTCGCCAATGGCCCCGCGACGGTGCGGGTGTCCACCACCCGGATGTCGGCGCCGGGAAAGTCCTGGGCGGCGACGGTCGCCGAGCGGACGGTACCACTCAGTTCGGTGGACGGGTGCAGGCAGATGATGGTATGGCCCTCCGCCGCCCACGGCCCATAGATCGGAGCGTACAGGGCTGGAGGGGGAGCGGCAGTCTTGGGGAGGACGGGCGAGGCGCGCAGTTTCTCCAGAAAGGTGCGCGTGTCCAGTTCCGTGTCATCCCGGTACGACTCCTCGCCAAAGATGATGATCTGTGGCAGGATCGGGATGCCGTACTGTTCGGCCAGGTGTCGCGGGAGGCCGGCCGTGGTATCGGTGACGATCTTGATCATCGGGCCCTCCTTTCGCTTGAATCATGGTGTCCACGTTATGGACAGGGTCAGGCTCATGCCAGTGGAGATGGCGTGCTATCCACTATTATAACCCCGACGGTACAAAAAGGACACGTTTCGTGCCGGCGTGAGGTTGGCCCGCGCTAGTGCTCTAGCAGGATCGTCACGGGGCCGTCGTTGTGGATCTCTACCTGCATGTAGGCGCCGAAGATGCCGGTCGCGACGGGCACGCTGCAGTTGCGCAGGGCCTGGGCGAAGTGGGCGATCAGTGGCTCGGCCAGTTGGGGTGGGGCGGCGCCTGTGAAATCCGGGCGGCGGCCTTGGCGAGCATCGGCGTAGAGGGTGAACTGGGAGACGACGAGGGCCGCGCCTCCCACATCCACGAGACTGGCGTTCATCTTGCCTGCGCCATCTTCGAAGATACGCAGTCCGGCGACTTTGTGCGCCAGCCACTCGGCCTGCTCCGGTGTGTCGCCGTGCGTGATGCCTACCAGGACGACGACACCCCGCCCGATCGCTCCGACGACCTGGCCTTCGACCGTGACCGAGGCCTGGCCGACCCGCTGCACGACTGCGCGCATGCCTGGCTCCTGGCCTGCCTAATCGAGCAGGCGCTTCTCACCGGCCAACGACTGCAACTCGTGGATATTCTGGGAAGCCTCGAGGCAGCCCAGGTATTTCCCCTCCTCGTCTCTCAGGGCGTAGTACTCGATCAACACCTTTTGCTTCTCGCCGTCAATCGTGAGATCAATCCAAAAGCGGGCCTTGTCCCGCGTTCCCGCTTTCATCTCCGACAGAATCTGTTCAACGGCGTGCAGGCTCTTGTGGGGATGGCAGTTCCGCACGTCTCTGCCGACCACGCCAGCAGGGCGTTTAAAGATCCTCGTTTCGTGCTTATTCCACGCCAGCACCCGATCATTTTCGTCAACGACTGAAAACTCAACAGGGAGCGTCTCGAGCAGGGCTTCCAGCACGTTTGCGGGTAGTCTTCCGATCATTTCGTTTTCCTGCCTCTCGGTTTGTGATGGGGGTCCACCCAGGTTCAGGGCAGCCCGACCGCGGCCTTGACCTGAGCGATGGTCTCGGCGGCGATGGCGGAGGCCCGGCGGGCACCGTCGGCCAGGATGTCCCACACGCGGTCGGGTTCGGCGGCCAGCGCTGCCCGCCGCTCGCGGAACGGCGCAAAGTAGTCAATCAGGTTCCTGGCGAAGAGTCGTTTGCACTCCACGCAGCCGATCCTGGCGGAGCGGCAATCCTGCTCGATGTGGGCCACCTGGCCGGGGGAGAAGAAGCCGTGCAGGGTGAAGACGTTGCACACTTCCGGGTGGCCGGGGTCGGTGCGGTAGCGACGGGCCGGGTCCGTGACCATCTGCATCACCCGCTGTTGGAGCTCTTCGGGTGAGGCGGCGATCTCGAGGTGGTTGTTCAGCGACTTGCTCATCTTCTGCTGGCCGTCAATCCCCAGTACCTTGGGAAAGTCGGTGAACTTGGCCTGCGGCTCGACCAGGACGTCGCCGAAATGATGGTTGAAGCGGCGCACGATCTCGCGAGTGAACTCCAGGTGAGGAGACTGGTCCACGCCGACGGGGACCGTGTCAGCTTTGTAAAGCGTGATGTCGGCGGCCATGAGCACCGGGTAGCCGACCAGGCCGTAGTTGACGTTGTCGGGCTGCTGGCGCACTTTTTCCTTGAAGGTGGGCAGGCGGGTCAGCCAGCCCAGGGGGGTGACCATGGAAAACAGCAGGTGCAGTTCGGTGACCTGGGGCACGTGGGACTGGACGAAGATGATGGTGCCTCGTGCGGGGTCCATGCCGGCGGCCAGCCAGTCGAGGACCATCTCGTAGGTCCACTCGCGCAACTTGTCGGTATCTTGCAAGGTGGTGAGGGCGTGCAGGTCTACCACGCAGTACACGCAGTCGTATTCGTGCTGCAAGGCGACGTAGTTGCGGATAGCGCCCAGATAGTTGCCGAGGTGCTGGCGGCCGGTGGGCCGGGCACCGGAAAAGACGCAGCCTCTCTTGTTGGTTGCGGTTATCGTCATCGTGTGGGATATCCCTCCTATGGTGGGGTGGTCCCTGTATGTTGCCAGGGTGGGCGTAGTGTACCACAGGAGTGGCAGTGGGGCAAGCAAACGCGGCCCCGCTCAAGGGCCGCGTTTGCTCGTATCATTAGCGCTCGAGGACTCTCGTTCGGCACTGGTTGCCGCATTCGAGGTTCAGTGTACCACGAAGGTAGGTTGATGGCAAGGAGGAACTCGCTCCCTCGCTCCCAGTTGGATTCACTTGACCTATTGCGCGACCACGAAGGCGATGGCGTGCTCGCGGGTGTGGGAGAGGCTGATGGCCCACTCGGTGAGGCCGAGTTCGTTGGCGCGCTGGGCGGCGCGGCCGTACAGGCGGACGAGCGGCTTGCCGCGCGGGTCGCCGACGACTTCCACGTCCTGCCAGTGGATGCCATCGCGGGCGATCATCCGGACGCCCACGCCCAGCGCTTTGGAGACGGCCTCCTTGGCCGCGAAGCGGGCCGCCAGTTCCGCCGTGCGTCCCCGGCAGTACAGGATCTCGGCCGGAGTGAAGACGCGCGCCAGGAAGCGATCGCCGTAGCGCTTTAGCACCCGCTCGACGCGGGCGAGTTCGACCAGGTCAACGCCGGTGGTGAGCATCGGAGGTCACGTGATCACTTGAGGCTATCCCTCAGCGGGTGGTCCGGCAACGGCAAGCGCGTAGACGTCGGGGTCGAGCCAGCGCTGGGCGGCCGCCTGCACCCGGCCGGCATCTATCTCGCCGATCAGGCCCGTGTAGCGCTGCAGGTAGTCCAGCCCCAGGTTGTAGCGCTCCATGTCGCGGATCACGCGCGCCACCCCCTCGTTGGTCTCCAGGCGCAGGGGCAGGCTGCCGGTGATGAAGGCCTTGTTGTCGGCCAACTCTTGCTCACCCACCGGTTCCTCGCGCATGCGGCGAATCTCCTGGCGGACGCTGGCGATGGCCCGCTCGACGTTGGCCGGGTTGACGCCGGCGACGACGGACCAGGGGCCGGGGCCGGAGCCGCCGTCCACGCGGCTGTACGAGTAATAGGCCAGCCCTTGCTCCTCGCGCACGTTCTGCCCCAGCCGCCCCATTAGCCCAAAGATGCCCAGGACGGTGTTGCACACGACCGCATCCAGAAAATCCGGCGCAGCACGCGGAGGTCCAGGATAGCCCAGCACGACGTCCGACTGTGTCTTGCCGGGTATGGTCACGGTGCGCGAGCGTGCTTCGGTGAGACGGGGAGCCCCGGGGAACGGAGGCCGGGCGCAGGTATGCCCGGTCCAATCGCCAAAGGCGTCCGCGATCTGCGCCACCGCGCCGGCAGACTTTACGGCACCGACGACGACGATCACCATCCCCTGCGAACCGTAGCCACCGTCGTAGAACCCGGCCAGGTCGTCACGGTCCAGCCGGCTGACCGTCTCGAGGTAGCCGACGACGCTGCGGGCATACGGGTGCTCCTTGGGGTAGGCCAGTTCGTGGAAGGCCAGGTGGGCCATGCGCTG
>DATKWP010000036.1:0-2682 GCA_035529535.1 Anaerolineae bacterium
TCCATGCGGCCCATCAGGTTGCCGACGTTGGACGGCGCCACGCCCCGCAGCACCTGGTCGCCAGAGACGGCGATGAAGGTGACGTCTGGGTACTTTTCGGCGGCCCGGTCGGTATCTTCCATGAAGGCATCGGAAGTCGTAAAGATAATCCTGGCCCCCTTGGAGACCATGTCGTCCACCACCTGCTCCAGCGTGGTCTCGGGCCGGTCAGCCGAGTTGAGCTTGTCCAGGTAATCGAAGCGAGTGTTGGGGAGCTTCTCGGTCACGTACTGGGCGGCGGTATAGTGCGCCTCGCTCCAGCCATGGTCGTTGTACGGGCCGACCAGGATGATGCCGAACACGAACTCGGGCACAGGGGTCGCGGCAGGCACCTCAGTAGGTGCGGGGGTCGCCGCCGGTCCACAGGCCCCCAACAACGTGGCTACAACGACGAGCACAGCCATCAATTTCCACACGTGCTTAGACATTCTCTGCCTCCTTTTGGGGATACTACAAACAGTGAGTTGTTACCAGTGACAGGTGAACTCATTTCACCGATGGCCATCACCTCCTTCCCGCATAAATATAACACAGTCCCCGCACTTTGGCAATAACTCTCAGCCTACCCTCCCGCAGGTTATGATTTGCGATGCTTGAAAAACCTCAGCCCGACTTACGGATGTACTCATCCGCAACCTGCGGGAGGGTGAATCGCACTACTTTGCCAGGTGTTCGATGAGCAGCATGATCAACCACAACAAGCCCAGGATACCCGCCCCCGCCAGCAAACACACCAGGCCCAGTGCCGCAGCGGGCACACCGTAGACCAACGCGATCGTGATCGTGCCGCCGACGACCAGAAAGGCAATGACAGCCCACAAGAGCCGCCGTTGCTCACGCCGCCGCTGAGCGCGCAGGTCAGTAGCTGCCGGGACACGAGACCCCTCTTTACTCTTACTTCTTCCCCATCTACTCACGGATGTACTCCATCCGCTTTACGCTACGCGAACAACGGCACAAACCCAAACTTTTCCACATCCACCAATCCCTGATCGGTCAGTTTGAGCGCCGGGATGACCTCGAGCGCCAGGAACCCCAGCGCCATCAATGGATCGTGCAAGGGTGACCCCAGGCTCTTCGCGACCTCCACCAGCCGGTCCATCTGGCGGCGGACCGTCTCCACCGGCTGGTCGGACATCAAGCCAGCGATGGGCAAGGGCACCGAGGCCAGCACTTGCCCTCCCGCAGCCGCCACCAATCCCCCGCCCAGGCTGCCCACGGCGCGAGCAGCGGCCATCATCGAACCGTCGTCACACCCGGCGACGATCAGATTATGCGCATCGTGGCCCACGCTGCCGGCCAGCGCACCGCGCTTGAGCCCCAGCCCGCGCACAAAGCCCAGCCCCACGTTCCCGGTTCCCCGGTGCCGCTCGATCACGGCGATCTTGAGCATGTCCCGCTCCAGATCGGCCACTGCCAGGCCGTCCTCCACCAACGCTCGTTCGACCAGGTGCTCGGTGACGACCTGGTCGGGAATCAGGCCGATCACGCGCACGCGCTCCCCCTGCACAGGGATGGCGAAACTGAGCCTGTCCCACGCGACGTGCACTGTATCGCGCACGCTCCGGATGTACTCGTCCGCCGCATCGTCCACCACAGGTCCAGGCCAATCGCCGCTGGGGGCTCCATCGCGCGCGACCAACGCCCCGCCAGAGAAGACCATCTCGGCGCGGAAATCCTTCAGGTTGGAAAAAACCACCAGGTCGGCCCGCTTGCCAGGGGCCACCGCCCCGCGATCGCGCAGGCGGAACCACTCAGCCACGTTGAGCGTCGCCATCTGGATCGCGGTGATCGGGTCGAGCCCCTCGGCCACCGCCAGGCGGATCAGGTGGTCCAGGTGACCCTCGTCGAGCAGGTCGGCCGGATGGCGGTCGTCGGTACCGAAGGCACAGCGCCGGCTGTTGTGCAGCGTGATCGCAGGCAGGAGTGCCCGCAGATTCTTGGCCGCCGTGGATTCACGGACGAAGACGACCATCCCCAACCTGAGTTTCTCCACCATCTCGTCGGCCGTCACGCACTCGTGGTCGGAACCGGGGCCGGCGCCGGCGTAGGCCTGCAGCCACTTGCCGCTGAAGCCGGGAGCGTGGCCGTCAATGACCCGCCCCTGGAAGGCCACCAGTTTCTCCAGCGCCCCTGGCAGCCCCAGCACCGCCCCTGGCACGTTCATGAACTCGGCCAGGCCCAGCACGCGCGGCAGGTCGGCCAGCGCCAGCAGGGCACCGGCATCCAACTCCGCCCCGGCGGTACCCATGGGCGTAGCCGGGACACAGGAGGGCAGGTTGACGTAAACGGTCAGCGGCAACCCTTCGGAAACCGCCAGCATGTAGCGGATGCCGGCGGCACCGGCGACGTTGGCGATTTCGTGGGGGTCGGTGACGACGGTCGTCGTGCCGCGCGGGACGACGGCGCGGGCAAACTGCGGCGGGGTGACCATTGAGGATTCGACGTGGACGTGGGCGTCAATCAGGCCGGGGCAAACGTACCGCCCACCCAGGTCTATCTCCTGCCGGGCCGCGTACCCAGGCCCCACACCGACGATGGTATCCGCGGCAATCGCGACGTCGGTCTCGACAATCTCGCCAGTGAAGACGTTGATCACCCGGCCGTTGCGGAGCACCAGATCGGACGGCTCGTCACCGCGGG
>DATKWP010000037.1:0-8238 GCA_035529535.1 Anaerolineae bacterium
GAAGTGGGGTAGAAGGCAGTCCGGTCGAGTACCACGGCCGGGTGCCCTTCCCAGGCCAAGCGCTCAATCACGTGGGCGGTGAAGCGAGTGCAGTATGCATCCGTATAGTACAGCCGTTCAGTCATCCAGCCTCCAGGGGCAACGTAAAACAGAAAGCCGCTCCATGTCCTACCTCACTCTCGACCCAGATGCGACCTCCGTGTGCCTCCACAGCCACCTTGCAGAAGGTGAGGCCCAGGCCAGTTCCCTTGAAGCCGCGAGCACTGTCCAGGCGTCCAAAACGATCAAACACGTGCTGGTGGAATTCTGGCGAAATCCCAGGCCCGGTGTCCGACACGGTGAACTGGATCTCTTGCCCCACCTGTTGCACCCTGACCGTAATGGTTCCTTCCTTGGGGGTGAACTTGATCGCGTTGTCCAGGAGGTTCGTCAACACCCGCAGGATCAACTCATTGTCGGCCGGTACCTCCGGCAGGGCATCGCAAGGGTGCACCAGCAGCGTCTGCCCTCTATCCAATGCCAACGGCTGGATCTGCTCGATCGCTTCAGAAATAACCGCTTCAGGGCTCACACGGGTCTTTTTCAACTCCGTCTCGCCCGCTTCCAGGCGGCCCATGTCCAGGAGCGAATTGATCAGCCGGTACAGCTTTTGCCCGCTGCGCATGGCGATGCGCACCAACTTCAACACCGGCACCGTCTCGTCCTGTTCGATGAAGGCTGTGGAGATCAACTGCAGGCTGCTCATTATGCTGCCGAGCGGGCTGCGCAAGTCGTGCACGATCATGTGCGTCAGGTCTGTACGTACCTGCTCCAATGCCACTCGCTCCGAGATGTCGTGCCCGATCCACTGGATGGCCTCTCGTCCGCCATAGTCAATCTTGGCCATGTGAGTCTCCAGGGTACGGACTCCTTCGACAACGGGCCTGCGGTCCGTCTCAGGGCAGGCCCCCTCAGTAGACGAGATCTGCATCTCAAGGCTGGATCGCTGGCCCTCTCGAACACGCTGGACGGCAGTCTGGCACGTCTCCGGTGCCACTCCAAGCGCACTCCAGAGAGCGACGCCCCTCAACTGCTCCCTCGGGCATCCTAGCATCTCGATCACTCGCTGGTTGAGGTCCAGGATCCTTCCATCCAGGTCCAGCACGATGATGGGGTCAATACTTGCGTTGAAGAGGCTCTCATAGCGGTACTCGGCCTGCCTCACGCGCTCGTAGAGTTCCACGTTGCGGATGGCGACGGCAGCCAGATCGGCCACCGCCAGCAACAACCGCTCGGCATACGCATCGGAAGCGCCCGTGGCCGGGTTGAGCACCTCGACCAGGCCGACCGCCTGCCCTTCCACCTCGATCGGTACAGCCAGACTGGGCAGGCTGTCGCCGGTGGGTGCCGATGGGTGCCGATGGGTGCCAATGGGTACATCGGTACATCGGACCATCGGACCACCGGTTGCCCCCCCATTGCGTGGGGGACTTGTGCCCGCTTCCTCCCTGGCCTCACCGACCACGACACGCAGGGTCTGTTCGCCGGTTTCCGGATTCACGCAAGTGGCCCTGGCCACTTCCGCTTGAAAGTAATCCCGCAACTGGGTCATCAGAGACCGCAGCACGCGTTCCAAATCGAGCGTTGTACCGATCAAGTTCTAAACACGACCTCCTCCCGCCCCTGCAGCCTCTCCAGGATCTTGGACGTGATCAGCGTCAGATGCGCAGGAATCAGCACAAAGTCCAAATCGTCGCAAGGCACACTCAACACCGGACAGAGGGAGAACCTCTCGATCCACTCGTCATACAACGTATTCAATTGGTCCAGATAAGACGTCGCAATGTCCTGCTCATAAGGACGCCCTCGGCGGCGAATTCGTTCCTTGAGAGTCGGAACCGTGGCGCGCAGGTAGACGATCAGATCTGGAGGAGGAAGCACGGTCGTCACGACGTCGTACAGTTCACAGTAACTGCGATAATCTCGCTCGTCCATCAATCCCTGCTGATACAGATTGCGAGCAAAGATCTCGGCGTCCTCGTATACCGTACGATCTTGAATCACGGAGTTGGCGCACTGGAGTAACTGCCAATGGTGACGCAGGCGGCGTGAGAGGAAGTAGATCTGGGAATGAAAACTCCAGCGCCGCATATCCGTGTAGAAATCGGCCAGATAGGGGTTGTCGTTGACCGCCTCGAAAAATGGTTGCCAGTTCAGCTGCTCTCTCAGGAAGGCCGTCAGAGTAGACTTGCCCACCCCGATGTTGCCCGCGATGGCGACGAACCGTTTCATCTATTCTCTCCCTCTCGAATGCGGAATGCGGAATGCGGATTCCCTCACCTGCGTGGGGGACTTGTCAGTTGGTCCCCCTCTTGCACGTCCACTTCAGCCGAGCGGGCCAGGCGTTGCACCCGCGCCATCAGGTCCCGCAGGGCCATCCCCAGTTCCGGCCTCCCCGCCCAGCCACGGGCCAGCGCCGCCCCCAGGCGCCCCATCGCCTCGCTGGCCGCCAGAAACTCCACTACTGCCCCCCATCCTGATGCACCCTGCGCCACCTCCGCCAGCATTGGCGGTGCCGTCATCAGGCCGACGGGTTCCATTTGTGGCAAAGCCTGCTGATAGGCTCCGATCCCCAGGGCAGTCCGTACCTGCCCCTCGACCCATGCCAGAGCCGCCGCATCCTGGACATAGTCCAGTTCATTGGTGTCAATGGTCAACAGCGCCGTCTGAGTGTAGGTAGAAAAGTATTTCTCGTAGGCATGGCGGAGGCGTTCGATGTAAATGCGGTCCATCCCCCGTTCGTACGCGCGGTCGCGCCTGGCGATGCGCGCCATCAACACGTCGGCATCTGCGCGCAGGTAAATGACCAGGTCAGGCATTGGCATGCGGTCGGCCAGCACGTCGTACAGCCGCTTGTACACGTCCCACTCGTCCCCCTCCAGGTTCAGGCGCGCAAAGAGGCTGTCCTTGGCAAAGGCGTAATCCGCCACGAGCGGGCCGCGCTTCAGCAACGCTTGTACTGCCTGTTGCTGCTGGTAGCGGCTCAGCAAAAAGAACATCTGGGTCTGGAAGGCGTAACGAGCGGTGTCGGCGTAGAAATCCGCGAGAAAAGGGTTCTCTTCAAAGGCCTCCAACAGCAACCCCGATCCGAAGCGAGGCTGCAACAGGCGAGCCAGGGTCGTCTTCCCTACCCCAATGGCGCCCTCGATGACGAGGAAGAAGGATCGCATCGGCAAAAGACCTCCTCAGGCGGAATGCGGATTGCGGATCCCCGCCTACGAACCGGCGGCCAATTGCTGGCCGTAAGCCAGCAACACGCCGACCATAGCCTCGTCCCGTGCCTCAGCGTAGACGCGCAGCACGGGCTCGGTCCCCGAAGGACGGATCAAGAGCCACGAGTCGTCGGCCAGCAAGTACTTGACCCCGTCCAGTGTCCTCACCTCGACGATTTCCTGTCCACCCAACGAGCCTGGCACGTCCTGGGTGAGCCGGGCCACCATATCCGCCTTGCCAACAGGATGGCGGAGTGGGAGGTCACGGCGAGTGTAGCAGGTCGGGCCCACGTCGGCCTGCAGGCCATCTACCAGTTCATGCAGGGAGACGCCGGCCGCCGCCACGACCTCCAGCAACAAGAGCCCCATCAACACGCCATCTCCTTCTGGAATGTGGCCCTTGATGCTCATCCCGCCCGACTCTTCACCACCCATCAGCACATCACCGTTCAACATGGTGTCGGCGATGTAGTTGAAGCCTACGGGTGTCTCCACCAGCGGCAGGTTGTAGCGTGCTGCCAGCCGATCCACCATACGCGTAGTAGAGACGCTCTTGACGACCTTCCCACTCCACCCGCGCTCCTCAACCAGGTGCCGGAGCACCAACGCAAAGATGTGGTGAGGGTCTACGAACTCACCCCGGCCATCCATCGCACCGATCCGGTCGCCATCCCCATCCGTCGCCAGCCCCAGGTCCGCGTGGTAGGCCTGAATGGCAGCCTCTAACGCATTGAGATAGCAGGCGATAGGCTCTGGGTGGATGCCGCCAAAGCCAGGGTTCATCTCACCCCGAATCTCGTGCACCTCGCACCTGGTACGGGCCAGCATATCGGCGAGGCACTTGCGGCCGGAACCGTACATCGAGTCCGTCACCACCAGCAATTCGCCATCCGAGATGACATCCATGTTGATCAGTTGGCCGAGGTGCTCATAATATGGCCAGGCAGGATCGAAACGACGGACGAGCCCCTGCTCCAGTGCCACCTGGTAGTCCATCACGTAAGGCCCATGGACTGCCTCTTGATTGCGCTTCAGATGGTCCTCGATGCACTTTGCCTGCTCCGGCAGGGCTGCCCCGCCAAAAGCGGCCTTTAGTTTGAAGCCATTGTAGCGCGGCGGGTTATGGCTGGCAGTGATCATCACGCCAGCATTGGCCTTCTTATGGACGACGGCGTAGGAAACGGCTGGGGTCGGAGCATCGGCACGGGTGAGATGGGCGACGATGCCGTTGCCAGCCAGGACGCAGGCCACTTCGGCCGCGTAGCGGTCGGAGAGAAAACGGGTGTCGAAACCCACGATGACCTCTGGCCGGCCGCCACCACTCTCCTCACACACGTAGTCGGCGACAGCCTGCGCCACCAACCGCAGATTGGCGAAGGTGAACGTGTCCGAGATGACAGCACGCCAGCCGTCGGTGCCGAACTTGATGGTCATGACGGGTCTCCTTCCAGGTAGATGAGTTCTCCAGATTATATCCTGAGACCTCCAAGGTGTCAAAACTCACACGTCGAAGTAGAGTTCCACCTCGTACGGGTGCGGGCGGTTGCGTACCTGGTAGTACTCTTCGTCCATTTTGAAGGCGATCCAGCGCTCGATCAGGTCCTCACTAAAGACATCCCCAGCCAGCAGGAACTCGTGGTCGCCGGCGAGCGCCTCCAGAGCCTCCTTGAGCGAGGCCGGCAACGGGCAGATCGTCGCCCGCTGCTCGTTTGTCCAGGCGAAGACGTTGGCGTCTATCGGCCCAAAACCGGCCTTGGTGGGGTCAATCTGGCGACGAATGCCATCCAACCCAGCCAGGAGCTGCGCCGCCAGCGCCAGGTAGACGTTACAGGTGGCATCGGGCGGACGGAACTCGAAGCGTGCCTGGTCGGGTTGCGTCGCATAGCGCGGAATCCGCACGGCGGCGCTCCGGTTGCCGATGGAGAAAAAGGCATTGACCGGAGCCTCAAAGCCAGGCACGAGCCGCCGGTAGGAATTTGTACTGGGGTTGGTGAAGGCTAGCAACGCTGGCCCATGTGTGAGCAGTCCACTGATGTAGCACAGGGCCGTCCGGCTCAGCAGGCCATACCCTGCAGGATCGTAGAAGACGTTCTCGCCTCCCTTGAACAACTGTTGGTGGAAATGCATACCCGAGCCGGCCTCGCCGTAGAGCGGCTTGGGCATAAAGGTGACCGTCTGGCCATGGCGATGAGCCACCATCTTGGTGACGTACTTGATGATCATCGTCGTATCGCCCGCCTCCAGGAGGCCGACCAACGGCGTCTCAATCTCGCATTGCCCCGGCCCCCCCACCTCGTGGTGGTGGTATTTGACCGGCACCCCCATCGCCTGCAGGTGCATGCTCATCTCGGTACGTAGGTTATAGAGGGTATCCTTGGGAGGGATGGCGTGATAGCCGCCATGAAGGGGAATATAGTAGCCATGCCCTCCAGCGCCACTGTGCCAGGCGGCCTCCCCCGATTCGACGCTGTATCCCGAACGGTTCATCGCATTTTCGTAGGCCACGCGGTCAAAGACGTAGAACTCAAACTCCGGCCCCCACAGGCTGCGATCGGCAATACCGGCCTCGACCATAGTTTCTTCGGCCCGGCGGGCGATGGTGCGCGGGTCGCTAGGAAACACTGCCTTCGTGTCCGCCTCCAGCGTAGTGCAGATGAAACTGAGCGTAAGCACGTCCCAGAAGGGGTCCACGAAGCCGGTAGAGAAATCGGGCACCAGCACCATGTCGCCGGCCTTGACCGACTTGAGGCCGACGGCGGAGCCATCAAAGCCCACCCCAGCCTCCACGAGGGCTAGGGTGAACTGGCTCTGGGGGATCGTGATATGGTGCCAACGGCCCCACAGATCCACGAACTTGAGGTCAATCATCTGCACGCCGTTCTCTTCCACGTAACGGCGTGCTTCCTCATAGGTGGCAAACATCGTTCACTCCTTCGTCGTTGTGATAGAAAACCTTCGCAAGGTTACCTCATCATTTCTCGATATACCGCCACCGTCTGTGTGGCGACCTGGGCCTGGGTGAAGGAGGCCAGCACCCGTTCCCGCCCTCGTCGGGCCAGCCCCGTCCACAAATCGTGGTCACGCATCAGGTGCATCAGGTGTTCCCGCAGTGCCTCTACGTCCCCCTCTGGAAAGGTCAGCCCGGCATCGCCAATTACGTTGGGGATCTCGCCGCAGTCGGAGCCGACCACGGGCACGCCGCAGGCCATGGTCTCGATCAACACCCGCCCAAACTGCTCGACCCAGTTGGGCTGGGAACGAGAGGGAAGCACCAGCACATCCAGTGCCCGATAGAACGCCGGCATGCGCATGGAAGGGATGTCCCCCTCGAAGGAGACCCGGTCCTGCAATCCCAGGGCCAGCGCCAGCGCTTCCAACCGGTCTCGCTCTGGCCCTGCTCCCACGATGGCTAACTGCCACGCGGCACCGATGCCGGCCACCGCCTCCAGCAACACATCCACCCCTTTCTCCGGCACCAGCCTGCCCACGTAGCCGATGAGGAAGCCCCGGGCGGGGTCCGGCGGTCCGAGACGCGGCGTGAAGATGTCGGGGTCCACACCGAACTGCGGGATGACGACGAGCGGCCCAGTGTAGCCCTTCTGGCGCCAGACGGTGCCCGCCCCCTGGCTGCCGGCGATGGCGTAATCGGCGTGGCGTAAGGCGTACCGTTCGATGAACCGGAAGGGGAATGGATAGCGGCGATTCAGGTTCTGCCAGGAGAACCACAGCACACGAGCACCGGCGCGCCTGGCCAGCCGCAGCACGTGGAACGTAGCCAGGTTGTACGGCTCCTCGTCCACGTGCACGACGTCGGGGGCGAAGGCGCGTAACCGCCGTCCCAAGCGGGGGTAAAAGTGGAGATGGAAATTGCCGTTAAACGCGATCGGTTCGACGACCAATTCGTAGTCACGGGTATGGGCGTGCTCCAGCCGGACGACGCGGCTGCCATCGTACCACGATGGTGGGACGACGACCATCAATTCGACGTCCGGGAAGCGCGCAATCTCCTCCAGCTTGCGCTGATAGGTACCCAACAGACAGGCTTTGGAGATCATCAGTACCCGCATAAATGCTCCAGTGCGTCACCCTGTGAGAGGTTGACTAGTGTCTGCATTGTGCTACAATCTGCCCGCTTTGGCAAGTCCTGTGGATGCCCAATCTCACGTGGCAACCACACAGCAGACAAAACCCGCACCTGTCTTGGAGGAACCCGATGGTTCAAAAACGCACCCTGATTGGTATCCTGCTGGCATCCGTATTGATTGGAGTAATACATGCATCGAGTGCAGCCGGGCCGCTCCCATCACGATCATTACAGGAGGGAACGAACCTGCTGACAAATCCAGGGTTTGAGGGGCTCTCTTGTCCTGGCCTACCGCCATCGGATACCTGCAAGAACTATACGCACAACGTCCACATTCAGGACGGGAAGCTTCGCGACAATATCGAGACTCCAGAAGGGTGGGTCACCTGGTGGCGCGTGGGTGTTGATCTCTACCAACCCGAGATCGTATTGATGCCAGCGAGCAATCCCAACTACACCGGCGAGGTGCCTCGTATCCGCAGCGGTTTCCGCGCCGTCAAGTTTTTCACCTACTCTCGCAACCACGACGGCGGGTTCTATCAGGTTGTGGCCGGGCTGCAACCTGGTGCCACGGTGCAACTTTCGGCCTACGCCCATGCGTGGGCCTGCAACTCCATGGACGGGGACAACGGTTGGGCTACCAGTTGTGGCGACCCGTGGACGATGATGTTCCAGGTCGGTATCGAACCGAATGGCGTGGCGGACCCATTCGCGTCATCCATCGTCTGGAGCACCGAACAAATCGCTCCCGACGTTTTCCAGTCCATTGGCCCGGCCACTGCCCAGGTAGGAGCGAGTGGCACTGTGGCCGTCTTCCTGCGCTCCAAGACCAAGTGGCCCGTAGAGCACAACGACGCCTACTGGGACGACGCCGCCCTGGTCTACGCGAGTCCACAAGGGGCA
>DATKWP010000038.1:0-6410 GCA_035529535.1 Anaerolineae bacterium
AATACGCTCCCTTTCATCGCCCGCTACCGCAAGGAGGTGACGGAGGGCCTGGACGAAGAGCAACTGCGCCAACTGTGCGCGCTCCTCTCCAAATTGCGGGCGCTGGACGAGCGCCGCCAGACGGTGCTCCGTTCCATCGAGGAGCAGGGGAAGATGACGCCCGAACTGCACGCGCAACTACTCGCTGCCGAGACGCTCACGGCGTTGGAGGACCTGTACCAGCCGTACAAGCCCAAGCGCCGCACCCGCGCCAGCATCGCCCGCGAGAAGGGGCTGCAAGGGTTGGCCGACCTCATCCTGCAGCAGCCGCGCACGTCGCGGACGGTGGCCCAACTGGCCGCTCCCTTCCTCACGTCCGAGGTGCCCACGGTGGACGAGGCACTGGCCGGAGCGCGCGACATCGTGGCCGAGACGATCAGCGACCATCCCGAGGTGCGGCAGATGACGCGGGAGCGGGCGCTCGAGTGGGGCACGCTGCGGGCCAAAAAGGCCGAAAAGGCCGAGGACCCGCGCGGCACCTACCAGGTCTACTATGACTTTGAGTACCGGGTCAACCGGCTGCGCCCGCACCAGGTGCTGGCGCTCAACCGGGGCGAGGCCGAGAAGGTGCTGCAGGTGGGCGTCGAGGTCCCCGAACGGGACTGGCTGGCGGCCATCAGTTCCACCTTCCGCCCCGATCCCCGCTCGCCACTGGCCGAGCAACTGGTGCTGGCGGTGGACGACGCCGCCGCCCGGCTGCTCCTGCCGGCCATCGAGCGGGACGTGCGCCGCGCGCTCAGCGAGCAGGCGGAAGCGCACGCCACCTCCGTCTTCAGCGCCAACCTGCGCGCGCTCCTCGGCGGGCCGCCGCTCACAGGGCACACGGTGATGGGCATTGACCCCGGCTACCGCACCGGCTGTAAGGTGGCGGTGGTGGACCCCACCGGCAAGGTACTCGACACGGCGACGATCTACCCGCACGAACCACAGAAAGCGCGGGACGAGGCCCTGAAAACGCTCGCCTCCCTCGCCGGCCGCCACGCCGTCACGCTGGTCGCCATCGGCAACGGCACCGCCTCCCGCGAGACCGAAGCGCTGGTGGCGGAACTGATTCGCGACGCGGACAAGCAGACCGCGGACCGCAGACCGCAAATCGCAAGCACGGAACATGGAACACGGAACACGGAACACGCACTACGCTATCTGGTCGTCAACGAAGCCGGCGCCAGCGTGTACAGCGCCAGTCCTCTCGCGCGGGCCGAGTTGCCCGACCTGGACGTGAGCATGCGGGGGGCGGTATCCATTGCGCGGCGGGTGCAAGACCCGCTGGCCGAACTGGTCAAGATTGACCCGCGCTCGGTCGGCGTGGGGCTCTACCAGCACGACGTGGACCAGGCCCAACTGGCCGCCGCCATCACCAGCGTGGTGGAGAGCGTGGTCAACCAGGTGGGGGTGGACGTGAACACGGCCTCGCCGGCGCTCCTGACCTACGTGGCGGGCATCGGCCCCAAACTGGCGGCGCGCATCGTGGCGGCCCGCGACGCGCACGGGCCGTTCGCGAGTCGCGCGGCGCTCACGAAGGTGGAGGGGCTGGGGCCGAAGACGTTCGAGCAGGCGGCGGGCTTCCTGCGCATCCAGGGCGGCCACAACCCGCTGGACGGCAGCGCCATCCACCCGGAGAGTTACGCCGTCGCCGAGGTGGTGCTGAAACGGGCGGAGGTGAGCATGCAGGCGGAGCCGGCCGAACGGGAAACGGCGCTGCTCCGTTTGCAGGAGCGCGCGCCGCTGGACCAATTGGCCGCCGAAGTGGGGACGGGCGTGCCGACGCTCACCGACATCCTGGAGCAATTGGCCCGCCCCGGCCGCGACCCGCGCCAGGACCTGCCCGCCCCGATCCTGCGGAGCGACGTGCTGACGATGGAGGACCTGCGGCAGGGGATGCGGCTGAAGGGCACTGTGCGCAACGTGGTGGACTTTGGCGCGTTCGTGGACATTGGGGTCAAGCAGGATGGCCTCCTGCACCGCAGCCAGATCCCGGCCGGCACGCGGCTGCAGGTGGGCGACGTGATTGAGGTGGTCGTGCGGGGGGTGGAGGTGGAGAGGGGCAGGATTGCGTTGGGAATGACAAATGAGCAAATGAACAAATGAAAGTGCCCCGTATCCTTTTCCGGTATATTGCGTCATAACGTACAGGGGGCATGATTGCAAACGTCGGACTCACTGCTAAAGTGCATACGTCAGTGGGATGAGAACGCGCTGACAAAAGTGTACGATCAATATGCACCGGCGATATACCGCTACGCCTATCGCCTGACCGGTCACGCTCAAACGGCGCAGGAGATTGTTTCGGACACGTTTTACCGCCTGCTCTTGGCGCTCAAGAACGGCGGGGGACCAGAACAGCATCTATCAGCGTGGCTCTACCGGGTGGCACACAACTTGATCGTGGACTTTTACCGGCGCCAGCCCGAGCAAGATCAGGTAACACTAGACGAGGCGCTCCATGTGGCAGTGTCAGATATGCACGAAGAACGGATCCTGCGCAGGGAGGAGGCTGAACGCGTCCGACATGCACTTTGGCTCCTGACACCACTGCAACAGCAGATCATCACCTTACGTTTCCTGGAAGGGTTGACTAACGAAGAGGTCGCTCAGTGCGTCGAGCGGACTGTGGGAGCCGTCAAAGCCCTGCAACACCGAGCGCTAGACTCCTTGCGCCGCGTTTTGGAGAAAGTGGATGAAGCACAAAACTGATCTGGATTGGCAGCCCCAATATTCTGCCGTTCGCCAGGCCCTGGACCATCTACGCCCGGTGCCGGACCCCGACCCAGCGGCGTGGGCAGCAGCCCGACAGAAATTCCTGGCCACAGCGCACGAACTCTCGGCTCAGGCCGTATCCCCAGAGCCACTATTGCGTCATAAAGGGTGGAAGGCGCAATCCAAGGCCTCCCTATCATTCCAATGGAGGAAAGTACACGTGGTAGCGATAGTGACGTTACTGGTGGTCGTAGGTCTGGCGTTCGGCGGTGCAGCCGGCACGGTCAACGTAGTGCAGGGCAGCCTGCCCGGGTCCGCGCTGTACACGCTCAAGTTGGAGGTGGAGGACATTCAACTGGCCCGTGCAGGCACCCCAGAGACCCTGGCCAGGCGGGCTGTGGCGCTGGCTCAGGCGCGCGTGGTAGAAGCACGGCGTCTGGCTGAAAGGGGCGAGCCCATACCGGCAGCGTTAGTCGAGCGGTACCGGGAACACGTGGCCCTGGCACTCAATGCCACAGACAGGCTCTCCGAACTCTCTCAGACTCGGATGCGGGCCTGGCTGGCACGGCAACTGGTAGCCCAGTTGCGGACGATCGCGCATTTGGCGCAGCACTGGCAGCAGGGTTGGTACGCGCAGAATGCCGATGCCATGCAGCAAATGATGCAAGCAGTACAGCGGGCCTTGGTCCATATCAGTGGAGAACAAGATAAGCACGCGCCCGATAAGGACGCACCCGACGACGACGACGACGGCGTCCTCGACGTTGACGACAACTGCCCGTTGATCTCTAACCCCGGCCAAACTGACACCGACGCCGACGGCAGGGGCGATGCCTGTGACGACGACGACGACAACGACGGGATCAACGACGGCAGCGATAACTGCCCGCTGACCCCCAACCCCAGCCAGGTTGACACCGACGCCGACGGCAGCGGTGATGCCTGTGACGACGACAACGACAACGACGGGATCAACGACGGCAGCGATAACTGCCCGCTGGCCTCCAACCCCAGCCAGATTGACTCCGACGGCGACGGGATCGGCGATGCCTGTGACGCTTGTCCGTATTATGCTGGCAATGACACGGATGGGGACGGAGTCTGTGACGACGAGGACAACTGTGTGCTGATCTCGAACCCCGGCCAGACCGATACCGACGGCGACGGTAGGGGCGATGCCTGCGACGACCACACGCCGGATGATCAGGGCGACGATGATCAAGACGACCAGGGCGACGATGATCAAGACGACCAGGACGACGATGATGACGATGATGACGACGACGATGACGATGGTGACGACGACGATGTCGATGATGACGATGGTGACGACGACGATGACGATGACGATGATGACGACGACGACGATTGACAATCCAACAACTGTGCTCTCAACCTAAGCCTGTTTTCGGCACTTCTCCAATCGAGCAGAGAGCGGTTCTACCCCCTTGAAGGGCACTCCAGGTCGCGTGGGGCACGGGAGTGCCCTTCCGCGTTGGCGACCTCCAGTACCACTTTAGGCATTAAGGTAAAAGTGACACGGGCACGAAGTTGTGGTAACATGGGCCGCCAACAACAGTTCAAGAGGAGGATAGCGGTCCATGCCCAAAACAGCCAAGCATCTGGAAGTACAAGCACGGTACATTTACAATCCAGAGTTCGAGGTTTGTCCCCATTGTAATGAGCCCCTCCAGGCACGTCCATACTATCAGTGGCGCAAGACAGTCCAACACCTGGACAGGGTAGTGTGGGTGGCCAGTCAGGCCAGGGAGTGTGTCAATCCACAGTGTGAGCACCAGGGACAACACTATACCTCAGCGACGGCGCAAATGGTCACTGTGCCTGAGTGCACCTATGGCTTGGACGTGATCGCGCACATCGGCTGGTGGCGCGACAAGGAACACTTGAACCGGGAGCAAATCCACACACGCCTGCGGGAACGCGGTGTCCAGATCTCCGAGCGCCAAGTGGACCATCTGTACGCACGGTATCAGGTGCTGATGGGCTGCGCCGAACGGCCGGAGGCCGAACGCTTGCAACAAGTTGTCAAAGAACGAGGCGGATTGATCATCAGTATGGATGGACTGGAGCCGGAGGGGGCGTCGGAAGCATTGTGGGTGGTGCGAGAGGCACAGGAAGATTTGAACCTGGTGGTCGGCTGGCTGCCCCGGGTGAACCACGAGACGTTGGGTGCCTTGCTGAAGCCGGCGGTAGACCTGGGATTGCCCATTCTGGCCACGGTGAGTGACAAACAAGGGTGTGTCAGGAAAGCGCTCGAGGAAGTGTTGCCAGACGTCCCGCATCAATGGTGCCAACCCCACTACTTGGGCAACGCGACCAGGCCCATTTACGACCGCGATTCGGAGCTCAAGACCGAGTTACGCCAAACGATCCGGCGAGAGATTCGCGAGAGTATGGGAGAAGTGCTGTCTGACCCGGAGGGCTCGGACTTTTCCCCCTCAGATAGTGACGGGCCTGGCGGTGGTTGAACTGGTCTCACAGGAGCAGGCTGCACAGCCAGTTACACGTCCCCAGGTTGTCAGGGACCTGGCGTTGGACCTTCAATATGCGCTGTCTAGACAAGGCCGAGCACCCTTCATTCTGTCAGGACTCCCTATGTTCGATGACCTGTGCGCTTTGCGTCAGACTCTGGCGCAGTGTCTGGCTCTTGGGAATGATCCCCACTTGCACTATTGGTACACAGTACTGGACAGAATCTTGCCCTCCCACGAGCCCGCCTTCGCTGAGGTCAGACAAGCTCTCGACTGGGTGGACGGCATTGAGACAATTCTGGATATTCCGCTGCCAACAGCCAAAGAGCCAGACCCTGGTGGTGATGCCGTGGCCCTAGACCTGACTCACTACCTGGGGCCATTAGCCGACGTCACTGATCTCAGCCCCTGGCTGACGCAGTTCCGGGATGACCTGCTGGATGTGAGTGAGCGGTATTGGTCAGGCCTCTTTCACTGCTACAACATCGTGGGGTTGCCACGAACAAACAACGATCAAGAGAGCCTGTTTGGTCAAACCAAACGTCAGTTGAGGCGCCAATTGGGGATTAGCGAATTGCGCGAACCCCTGCTGAGACGGGGTGCATGGACAGTTTTCCAAGTCGATGCGGCCTCACCTGCTGAACTGAGGGAGCGCCTGGCACAAGTGAGTTGGAAGGACTATGCTGCCGAACGGGCACGGTATGAACGACGCCAAGCTCAGTTCCGCCGTCGGTATCGCTGGCGTCATCAGCGAGACGCCGTACTACAGCAGCGGGTCGCTGATTGGGCTGAGGTCGTCTCTGGTTGTTAACGTGCGACTTCTATCGTAGTGCCATTTTTGAAGATGTGTGAGGGTTCTGGGACAGGCGCCTGGCGCAAGGCGTCGTCAATGCGGTATACCACGCGATAGTCACCTACCCTGATACGCCAGCCTTCCTCGCCCCGCCCCTTGAGTTTGCGAACGCCCGGCGGGCGCGGTTCGTCCCGCAGTGCGAGAATGTTTGTCACCTGGCACAACGATGTCCAGGAAACAGATGCGCTAATACTCGTAGCAACTCCCTCCGATGAACTCGCGCAGGAGCGAGTCGGGGGGAATGGGCGATTCGTCCTCGACCGGGGTGACCGCCTGCAGCAGGTGGTACACCCGCTCGGCGCGCATCAAGGCATCCCGGCGCAGCGGAT
>DATKWP010000039.1:0-5240 GCA_035529535.1 Anaerolineae bacterium
AAGCCATACCGGTCGAATTCCCCCCTGTCGCGGCCGAGGTCCCCGACTGGCTGCGGGAGATCGCACCGCCGGAGGCGGCTCCCCCTGAGACTGTGCCACCGGTTCCACAGCGGGTCGAGGTTCCTCCAGAGGCGAGAACCACCGAAGTCCCGGAATGGTTGGCCGCGCTGATGGCCACGCCCACCGAGCCTTCTGCTCCAACCGCTCCTGGCCTCGAAGGGATATTCCCACCCTCTCCGACCGAACCCGGGACCGGCGTAACGGAAATGGAGGGGTTGGCACACGCCGAGATCCCTGCGTGGTTGGAGGCCCTGCGCCCACGCACCGAGCCAGCCGAGAAACCGGTGGAGACAGAACCCATGGAGGCCGAGGGACTGTTGGCCGGGCTGAGTGGCGTCCTCCCCCCAACCTTGGCTATCCAGACTCCTGCCACTCGCGAAGGCGCGCGACCGTCCGAGACCAGCCAGGCGAGCCTGGCCCGAGCGCAACTGCTCCAGGGTCTACTGGCCCAGCCTGCTGAGGGTGCGCAGCCATCGGCGGGCCAACGCGGATGGGTACATCCGGGCCTGCGCAGCGCCGCCCGCACTGCGGCACGCATGCAACGTTGGTTGGTCCTGGTTGTGCTCCTGGTCGCGGTGGGAAGCACGCTGATCGCGCCCCTGATCATCCCGCCAGGGGGAGGTCTTCCAACCTTGACCCAGCCAGCCCGATCCCCGGCAGCGGACAACAGGATGGACTTTCAACGTGTGACGAGAATGCACAGTGCGATTCAGGGTTTGAGCGCAGAGAGTGCTGTACTGGTCGCTTTCGAGTACGGCCCAGCGGAGGCAGACGAACTGAACGCGGTGGCAGAACCGATCCTGCGTCATTTGCTGGACCAGCGAGCGCGCATTTCTATCGTCAGCACGAGGCCCGAGGGCCAATCCACCGCGGCCGGGTTGCTGAATCGCATCACCGCAGCCGAGAGGGGATATACAGCGGGCCAGTATACACTGGCAGGCTACCGGACAAGTGAGGCCATGGGAGTTGCGCAATTGCTGCGCGCCACCGAGACACGCCCGGCGCTGGTCCTCGTGCTGACAGCCCAGCCTGGGCCGTTGCGCTGGTGGGTTGAGCAGACACGGGCGCTGTACGGCGACGCCCTCCCGGTCGTGGCAGGGATGAGCGCAGCCCTGGAACCGGCTGCTAGCCCATACCTGGAATCAAACGCGAGACAGCTCGAGGGGGCGATCAGTGGCTTGAGCGGGGCCGCCGCCTACGAAGCGCTTCGCCAATCGGCAGGGCAGGCCACACAGCGGCTCAATGCCCTGGCGGCGGGTCACGTCGCCATCGTCGGACTGATGATCCTTGGGGCCGTGTTCTACACCTTCAGCGGCGCACGTGTCAGTGGCCCACCCAGTAGCCCACAGGGGAGGGGAAAGTGATGCTCGAGACCGCTGGCCTGGTGGTGGGAGCAGTACTGACGCTCCTGATTTTCAGTTATCTCTTGGGGGACAATCCCCTCTACCGGCTGGCCCTACATCTTTTCGTCGGTGCACTGGTGGGCTACTCGTTCGGTGTCGTGGTCCGCGATGTGCTGCTGGGTATGCTGCTGGGGCAGTGGTTGGCCGATCCGCAAGCCATGTTGGCTCCCCTGGTGTTAGGCCTGCTGCTGCTCTTCAAGGGCTTCCCGAGGGTTGCATACGTGGGGAATATCGCCGTCGCTTTTCTGGTCGGGGTTGGAGCAGCCGTGGCGCTGAGCGGTGCACTGCTGGGCACTCTCATCCCCCAGGTTGGGGCGACAGGTCGCGCGATGAGCCTTCCCTCGTTGCTGTCGTTTCGCGCGGGGCTGTTGGACGGACTGTTGATCGTCGTGGGTACGGTGTGCACCCTGATGGCCTCCACCTTTACTGCACAGAAGCAGCGAGGATTGGCAGGTGCTTGGGGCCAAATCGTGAGGCTGGCGGCCGGGATCGGGCGGGTATTCTTGATCGTGGCATTGGCTGTCGCCTTCGCCGGTGCAGTAACGGCGTCTCTTTCGATCTTCATCGGCCGTCTCCAGTACCTGATTGGCTTCTTTACAGACATGTGGTTCCGCGTGCTGGGTAGCGGCTAGTGAGGGGATGACGCGGATGAGTACATCCGTTATGGCGGAAGAAGAACGTAGCGGCTCAATCTTGTTGGCCGACTGCGGCACGGTGATGACCAAGGCCGTGCTGCTGGAACAGGTGGCCGGCCAATACCGGTTCATCGCCCGAGGCGAGGCTCCTACCACGACAGAGCCTCCCTGGTCTGACGCGGCGGCCGGCATCCAACACGCAGTCGCGCAGATTTCCGAAGCCACAGGCCGGCACCTCTTCGACACCGGTGGCAGTCTGCTCTCCCCAGCCTCAGCGGGGCGGCAGGGAGTGGATGCGTTCGCTATGACCGCCAGCGCGAGCCAGCCACTCCAGGTCGTGGTAGGCGGCCTGGTACGCGATTTGAGCGTCGCGAGTGCCGAACGGGCAGCCGCCGGCACGTATTCGCTGGTCAAGGCGATCTTTACCAGCGGTGGCCAGACAGGAAGCCTGAGCGACGAGGAACGGGTGCGCGCGATCCGTGATGCGGCGCCCAACGTGATCTGTATTGCCGGAGGCATCGAGGGCGGCGCGGTGACACCCGTGCTTGAACTGATAGAGACGGCAGCCCTGGCCTGCTCGCTGATAGAGACGAGCGCGCGTCCCCGCATCCTGTACGTGGGCAATTCCCGGCTCCGCCAGCAAGTGGTGCAAATCGTGGACAAGCAAGCCGAGTTGCGCGTCGCCGATAACGTGCGCCCCACAGCCACGGAGGAGAACCTGCTCAGCGCCCAGGCGGAACTGGACGCGATCTACGTCCAGGACAAGATGGGAGCATTGCCAGGCATGGGCGCGATTACTCGCGGGAGCCTGGTGCCGCTCACCCCTACCGCCCGCGCCTTCGGCCAGTTGATCCAGTACCTCTGGCACCTGGGAACTCCGTCCAGGGGCGTGCTGGGTATAGACGTGGGCGCGGCCAGTACGACGCTGGCGGCTGCCTTTGACGGACGACTCTACCTGACGATTCGCTGCGATCTGGGCACCGCCTTCGGTGGAGCGCAATGGGTGCAGAGGCAAGGCGCTGGAACAGTGACGCGTTGGCTGCCTGAACCGGTGGATGACGAGCAAGTGCATGGGCTACTCATCAACAAAGAGTTGCGCCCGACCACCATCCCACAGCGCACACGCGAATTGTGGCTGGAACAGGCAGTGGCCCGCGAGGCGATCTGCACGACGCTGGAGATGGCTCGCCCCGGCTGGAAACCCGGCGCGGCGCGCCCCTATCCTCATCTCCTGCCCTTGTGTGATACGATCATCGTCAGCGGCGGGGTGTTGGCACACGCGCCACACCCTGGCCAGGTCGCGTTGATTGTGCTGGATGCACTGGAACCGATTGGCATCAGCACACTGGTGTTGGACGCCTACGGACTGGCACCGGCGTTGGGGAGCGTGGCGGCAATCAACCCGTTGGCGGCGGTCGAGGCGCTGGACAGCGGAGCCCTCGTCAACCTGGCGACGGTCGTCGCCCCGGTGGGACAGGCACGGCCGGGCGACGTCATCCTCAACATGCAGATTGCTCACGAAAGCGTCGGCACGCTGAGTGCAGAAATACGCTATGGCGATCTGGAAGTGCTCCCCTTGCCACCCGGCCAGCAGGCGGTGCTGGAATTGCACCCAGTGCGCCACTTCGACGTAGGCCTCGGCGGGCCAGGGAAGGGCGGCAAACGGCGCGTGGCAGGTGGGCTGGCCGGGTTGATCATTGACGCCCGCGGGCGCCCGTTGCCCCTCTCGAGGGAGGTAGGCGAGCGCCAGTCGCAGGTACGCCAATGGCTGCGGGACGTAGGAGGATAGCGAGTTGCCGGGAGCATATTACCCGTCTGAGACTCAGGTTACCCCCCTGACCACCATCCGCCGCGAGCGGGTGTTGCCCGTGCCCGGCTACGTGCTGGCACGCATCGGCCAGCAAGTGCAACCGACGGACGTGGTAGCACGGGCGGAACTGCCCGGAGATTTTCGCATTCTGCCGGTAGCGCGCCTGCTAGGCGTTCCTGCCTCCAAGGTCAAACGCTACCTGCGCGTGAAGGAGGGCGACCAGGTGCGCCGGGGACAGGCGATCGCCAGGCGCGGCGCGTTCGCCCGCCCGATCAAGTCCCCTATAGACGGTAGCGTGACCGCCAGTGGCGGCGGGCGACTGCTGGTCGAGGCGCGTCCCACTCCGCTCGAGCAGTGTGCCACCATCTACGGCACAGTGAGCCACGTATTGGAGTCTTACGGCGTGGTGATCGAGACCACGGGGGCCCTCATCCAGGGAGTGTGGGGAACGGGCGGCGACAGTTTCGGGACGATCAAATGCATGGTAAACAGCCCTGACGAGCCATTACAAGTCCAGGCCATTGATCCCTCCTGCCACGGGACGATCCTGGTGGGCGGCAGCGGTGTAAGCGACGCAGCACTCAAACGGGCCCAGGAACTCCAGGTGCGAGGCATCGCCGTGGGCGGGCTATCTCCTGCGTTGATCTCTCAGGTCGAGCAGTTGCCTTTCCCCCTCATCGTCACCGAGGGCATGGGCGAGGTGCCGATGTCGGCGCCGATTTTTCATCTGCTCACGACGAACGATGGCCGGGAGGCCACAGTCAGCGGACGGGTTCGGCTGCGCTGGGGCGTCGTGCGCCCCGAAATCATCATCCCACTGCCGGCCGACAGGCCGCCACCCTCGCAGACCCAATCCGGGATACCACTGGCGGTGGGGGCGCGGGTACGGCTGGTACAGGCACCGTACGTGGGGGCAGTGGGCAAAATTGTGGCGCTCCCGGCTCACGCCCAACGCATAGAGACAGGAGCCAGAGAAATGGTTGCACAGGTAGACGTAGGAGAAGGAGCGCCAGTCTTCGTTCCCCTGGCCAATCTGGAGGTCCTGTGCTAGACTGGTCTTGAGTGGAACTCCTCAAGGAGGCAATCGCTGATGAGTACATCAGGAGCAGATCAAGAATTCTTGGAAGAAGAGGGTGAAGAAGTAGTAGCGGCAGAAGGCAGCAATCGCACCTTCATCATTCTCGTCGGAGCGCTGGGAGGCCTGCTCGCGTTGGGCATCTGCGCCTTCGTGGCGTGGGCATTCTTGCTAGGCCCCCAAATGAGAGCGGGCCGCGAGTTGCAGAACCAGGCCATCCTGGCCACGAACACCGCCGTGGCAGCCGCAGCAGCAGC
>DATKWP010000040.1:0-8700 GCA_035529535.1 Anaerolineae bacterium
GGCATGCCGAACGCCTCCGGCCCCTGGCCGCTGATGACGACAGCCACCTTCAGGAGTGCCTCTTGCACCATGCGGTCGAAGAGCGTTTCCCGGTCCAGCGCCTGCCATGCTTGGAAGCGTGAACTTGTTCGCGTCTCGCCCCCGTTGTACGTGGCCATCGCCAGCAACATCTCCCGCGTCAGCCCCGGGTGCTCCTTCAGCCGCTCCAGCACGTGCACGTCCAGCAGCCCGGCGTTGGCCTCCGGCTCGTTCTCGAAGAACAGCACGACCCCCACCTGGCCGTCGAACTGGGCCAGTTGCTCGCTCGTCATGCCGCTGACCTTGACCACCGCCGAGTCGAACCAGTTGCCCTGCAATACGTCTACCCCACTGAACGGCCTGCGCGGCGTGGACAGGATGATGGGATTCTCCGTTACGCCGGATGCGCTCAGGTTCGTCGTGTCGGCCAGCCGTTCGCGCCAGGTGTGGCCGGTGACCGTGGGGGCGTCCACGTCCATGGGCACGCCCTGCCGCATCAACTCGTAAAAGATGGTCTCCATGCCCCGCATCAGGCCGGCGCAGCATTGCTGGGCCAGGACGAAGACGTCGCGTCCCTCGGTCAGGCTGTAGTCGAAGATGTCCGGCACCGGCGGGTGACGCCGGATGCGGTCAATCGTCCACACGTCCACGTCGTAGCCGGCGTACATCATGGCCGCCGCCAGGTGCATCATCAGGTTGGTGGAGCCGCCGGTGGCACTGTGGACGCGCACGCCGTTGGCAAAGTTGGCAGCCAGGACGTTGGCGACGCTGTAGGCCGGGTCGTTGACGTAGGTGAACAGGTCGTCCACGACCCGCTTGACCCGTGCGGCATCTGGAGGCCCGGTCAGGAACTCGACGGCCGGGTGGGCCAGGCCGAGGGCCGAGAGGGCGTGACGGCTGGAATTGCCGGTGCCGTTGAAGGCACACACGCCGCCCTGGCGGTCGCAGGTGTGGACGGCCAATCGCCGTTCGAGGTCCTTGTGCTCCGCCAGGCCGATGACCCCTTGCTGGCGGGCACGGGCCAGCACACCCTGAAAGGCAGTGTTGGCGATGCCCTGCAGAATAGTCCTCATCGCGTCCCGCAGGTCCAGGGCGGTCTCCGGGTAGCCTTGTGCCTCGGCCCGCCGGGCCACGGCCTCCAGGTCGGCCGCCAGGTCGGGCGGGATGGTGCCTCCGCGCAGCACGTGGGCCGGGTTGAAGGTGGCAAAGACCGGCGCCTCCCCCCGGCGCTGCCGGGTGCCGTCCAGGTGAGCCAGCCCGGCCGCGATGCCCAGGGGGGTCTTGTCGCAGCCGGAAATCACGAACGCGCCGTGGTAACTGTGGGCCTCCATCTGGTTCACGACGATCTGGGCGATGGCGTTGCGGCTCTGCAGGCTGTAACTCATACCGAGGTTGCCCTCGGCGGTGCCATCGCACAGCACGGGGACGCTGAAATGGAAGGGCAGGCCCCCGCGCTGCCAGATGCGCACGGCGGCCTGCAGCGCGATCCCACGGTCCAGGATGTGCGCCGGTTGGTCGGGCGAGCCGCCGATGATGGCGACGCGCGGGCTGTTTCCCTCCAGCCGGTCGTAGATCGCTTCCAGGCTATAGTTTAGCCCCTCCACGCCCAGCACCCGCGTGGCCTGGTCCAGCAGGCCGGCGACGGTGATCGGCTCGTTGGATTTGCCCTGCGCGTTGTCCCGGTAAGGGTTGGTACCGCATTCGATCGTCACGGGCATAGGAAAATTCCTCCGAATAGAAACTCCTGGTATAATAGCGTGTTACAACCATTAGCGCAAACGGGCGACTTTCAATCAAGGAGAGTATTCGAGATGGACCTATTTGACAAGTGCCAGCAGTTCACGGCGGCCCGAGAAGTTCAGGCGGCCGGCCTCTACCCCTACTTTATCCCCCTCACCGATAGCGAGGGCACCGACGTCGTCGTCGGCAACCACCGGCTGATCATGATCGGCTCCAACAACTACCTGGGCTTGACCACGCATCCCAAGGTGCGCCAGGCCGCCATCGAAGCGACCCGGCGTTACGGCACCAGTTGTACCGGCTCCCGGTTCCTCAACGGCACGCTCGAGTTACACCTGGAACTGGAGCGGCGACTGGCGCAATTCGTGGGCAGCGAGGCAGCCCTGGTCTTCTCCACCGGCTATCAGACGAACCTGGGCACACTTTCGGCACTGGTGGGGCGGGGGGATTTCGTGATCACCGACAAGGAGGACCACGCCAGCATCGTGGATGGCTGCCGGCTGGCGTTTGGGAAGATGCGTCGCTTCGGCCACAGCGATATGGCTCACCTGGAGCGGGTGCTGGCTGGCCTGCCGGAGCAGGCGGGCAAACTGGTGGTCGTGGACGGCGTTTTCAGCATGGGAGGGGACATCGCCCCGCTTCCGGAGATCGTGAGCGTGTGCCAAAAGTACGGGGCGCGGCTGATGGTGGACGACGCGCACTCAATCGGCGTGCTGGGCGGCGGGCGGGGCACCGCGGCCCACTTTGGCCTGACCGGCCAGGTGGACCTGACGATGGGCACGTTCAGCAAGTCCTTCGCCAGCCTGGGTGGGTTCATCGCGGGTTCGGAGGACGTGATCCACTACATCCAGCATCACGCCCGCTCCATGATTTTCAGTGCCAGCATCCCCCCGGCCAATGCGGCGGCCGCCCTGGCGGCGTTGGAGGTCATGCAGGAGGAGCCGGAGCGGATCGCGCGCGTCAACCAGATCGGCGAGCGCATGCGTACTGAACTGCGCCGGTTGGGCTTCAACCTGGGGGCCAGCCAGACCCCGATCGTCCCGGTCATCATCGGCGACGACATGCCCACATTCCAGGCCTGGAAAACCCTCTACGAGGCGGGGGTGTACACCAGCCCGGTCGTCTCCCCGGCGGTGCCGCCAGGAGGGGCGCTCCTGCGCACCAGTTACATGGCGACGCACACTGACGAACACCTCGACCGCGTGCTGGCGGCCTTTACGCAGGTGGGCCGGGCGTTGGGGCTGATCGGGTGAAGAAAGGCTTGACGGTGGGGCCAAACGGCGGTAGAATGAGCCCGTAAGACCGAGAAAGAGGTGGTGGGCATGCCGCTATACGAGTATAGGTGTTCCGATTGCCAGGCGCGCTTCGACGCGCTGCGGGCGATGTCGGCTGCCGACGCGCCTATCGCCTGCCCCAAGTGCGAGAGTCTGCATACAGGCCGCATGATCTCGTTATTCTCGGCGGTGGGGAGTGAGGGAGTGATTGCCGGGGCGGGGGCCTCGTGCGGGTCCTGCTCCCCTTCGTCCTCGTGTGCGACCTGTGGCCACAGGGGGGCGCACTAGGATCGGACGTGCACGAAGTAGAGGCCGCTGCCAGCACGGCAGCGGCCTTTTGCGTTCTCTGGGGAGATTCTTCGGCGCTGACGCGCCTCAGAATGACGGGAGGGGGGTCAGGTAGATTCCCACTCGTGAATAGCGTCCTGGATGAGCGCCCGCACTTCGGCGCTGGGGATTTCATCCACCGCCTCGAAGGACTGCATACCGACGTAGATACGCAAGTTTCCGCGCGATTCGGTAGCCATGTAGATGCGCTGCGCGGCCAGGTCTGGCCGTTTGCGCAACCGCTCCTGGACCATGTTGTTGATCACCTCGACGGGGATCAACGGCTCGGACGGAGACAACCTGGAGGAACTGCCTGCGGAGAACAGGTTGCTGGAGCGCAGCTGTTCCAGGAAGGCTTCCTCGTCCACGGTGGACTTGCGGGCCACAGCCTGGGCAGTGGCCTGTCTCAGCGGCAGCCAGCCTTCGGCAAAGGTCAGCACGGCCTTCAGGGCTTCGATGGTCTCGCACCCGACCTGGGGGTCTTTGATCTCCTGCAACCGGTGGTAGCGCTGGCCCTGCACGAAAACGGCTACTACCCCCACGTCCGTGCGGGCGACGCGCAGCAGTTCTCGCTCTTCTGTCAGCGTCGGCTCCGCAAACGCTGGCGGGGTTTCCACAGTGGCCGGAGCCACGGGTTGGCCTTTGGGGTTTCCACCGTCTCTGCGGCCGGTGTAGCGAATGACCCACACGAGCAAGAGTCCGGCGCCGGCCAGGGCGGCCAATGCCAGGGCGAGGTAGATAAAAGAAGGTAACGCACCCATCCTGTAGCCTCATCTATGGTGCGGGGAGGACAGGTCTTTCAGCCTGCGATTGGACGGCCTGGAAAGCCTGCTCCACGGAACCTTGCGCACCGAAACTAGCGGTAATGATACCACAGACGGGAGGACATGTCCATAGGACCGAAGTCATAGGCCAGGAATCCACACGCGCATTGCACCAGGCCCGCGATTGGCCCACGCATAGTACGGCACGGCAGTCAGCCGCACGGGCTGGCGCGACGGCGCGCCCTCACCGGCCGGCCTGTACAGCCGCTCCTGCCACAGGGCCACGTCCACTGCGTACCCGTTGGCTTCCACCACCATGACCCCGCCCAGGAGGTCCCCGTGCCAGGCGGCCTGGAGCGGCGCCGTTTCGTCAATCTGCACGTCCATGATGTTGACGGATGGCGGTTGGTCGCAGTCTTCCAGGCAGTAGACGAGCGGGCCGCGCTCGATCGCCACACTTCCGCGTGCGGCGTCGCTGCGGGGGTGCGCTTCGATCAGCCGGGGCACCATCGGCAAATCCAACTCGACCGTGTCCCCTTCCCGCCACGGGCGCTCGATGGTGGCGTATCCCTCCCCGGCGGCGACTGTCCACGCTTGGCCGTTGACGCGGACGGAGGGGGCTTCGCACCACCCCGGCAAACGTACCGTGAGCCGCCAGGGTAGGCCGTCGGCCCGTTCGACGGTCAGGCGCACGTCTCCCTGCCACGGGTAGTCGGTCTCCATGCGCACGGCCACGCTGCGGCCAGGCTCCAGTGTGGCGTGCACGGTGGCGGATCCGTACTGGTGGATCTGCAGCCCGGCCGGGTCATGGGTGGCAAAGTAGTGGCCGAGCGATGCGATCAACCGCATGACGTTGGGCGGGCAGCACGCGCACGAGTACCATTCCGCCCGCTCGGCCCCGCCCCGGCTGAACAGGGGGTTGACGTAGAAGAACCGGCGGCCGTCCAGCGACACGCCGCTCAAAAAGCCGTTGAGAAGCGCGCGCTCGATCAGGTCGGCAAAGCGGGCCTCGCCCGTGGCCAGCAGCATGCGCCAGTTCCACAGGATGCTGGCGATGGCGGCGCAGGTCTCGCAGTAGCCACGGTCGTTGGGCAGTTCGTAAGGCTCGCCAAATGCTTCCCCCTCGTACCGCGAGCCGAGCCCGCCGGTGACGTACAGTTTGCCGCTCGTCACGTCCTGCCACTGGCGGGTGGCGGCCTCGAACAGGGCGCGCTCGCCGGTCTCCAGGTAGGCGTCGGTGACGCCCGCCAGGAGATACAACTGCCGCACCGCGTGGCCGGCGACCGCCGTGGCCTGGCGGACCGGCACGTGGTCCTGGTAGTAGGCCGGGCCAGCCCCCCCGGCCAGAAGCCCGCGGCCGCGCTGGTCGAGGAAGAAACTGGCCAGTTCCAGGTAGCGCGGCTGGCCGGTCTCGCGGTACAATTCCACGAGCGCCATCTCGATTTCGGGGTGCCCGGGCGTCCCCGCGCGCTGGCCTGGGCCGAACACCGAGTAGATGTGGTCGGCGAACTGGCACGCCACGCCCAGCAGGTTTGTGTCGCCGGTGGCACGGCGGTGGGCTACGGCCGCCTGGATCAGGTGGCCGGCGCAGTACAGTTCGTGGCCGTCCCTCAGGTTTTTCCAACGCTGGCTTGGTTCGGCCACCTGGTAGTAGGAGTCCAGGTAGCCATCTTCATCCTGGGCGGCGGCGATCAACTCGATGGTCTCAGCGGCGCTCCGTCGCAGTTCGTCGTCGGGGTGGTTGGCCAACTCCCACCCGAGCGCTTCCAGCCACTTGTACAGGTCCGAGTCCATGAACAGCGGCCCGCGGTATGAGCCTTCGGTCAGACCTGCCGCCAGGCGCAGGTCGTGAAAATTCCCTGCCTGCTCGAGCATCTGGTGGCCGTGCGGCAGGCTGGCCTGCCGGTTGACGGTCTGCCTGGTATGCCAAAAGCCGCCGGTCAGCGCGACGCTGCTCACCGGCAGGGTGCGCCAGCGAGCGTATGGGCTTTGGGAGGCGTCGGTGGGGCCCGGTGCGGCGTCTGGGAGAGATAGTGCGCACATGGTAGCGAGTCGGCAAATCTGCGAGTGCTATAGGCGCAGGATGCCACCTGTGACCAGGCCGGCCAGCAAGGGAGCGCCCGGGGTGAGCCCTTGCGGGGCGGCCACAGAAGCCACCCCCTCGGCGATGGGAGCACCGGCTTTCCAATCCGACCAGGACTGGCCCCCGTCGCGAGAGATGAGCAACGCCGCGCCCATGACTGCCAGGACGTCCGGCTGGGCCGGGAACTCGGGCGAGAGTACGATCCCATTCACCGCGTCCATCACCACGTCCTGGCCCAGGCGCGTCCACGTGCGCCCTCGATCGTCGGACCGGAAGAGCCCACAGGATTCCGTACCGGCGAACAGGATGCCGTCGTGGGTGTAGTGGGGAGAGGGGGCCAGGCTGAGCACCGGGGCAAAATCCAGGGGAAAGTCCACTTCTCGCCAGGCGCGCCCGCCGTTGGTGCTGCGGAAGATGCCGCTCTCCGTGCCGGCCAACAGCGTGTCGTCGTCGGCAAAGTGGGGAGAGAGCGCTATGCACAGGACGTGCAGGTCCAGCAGGCCAAAGTTCCAGGCGGACCAGCGGTTCCCCCGGTCGGCCGAGCGAAAGACGCCGTCCTCTACCGTCCCGGCGAAAACCGTGCCGTCGTAGACGAAATTCGGCGACACGGCGAGCGCGGAGACGAGCGGTGGCGGAGGGGGGAACATGGCCACGTTCCAATTCTCGCCGCCGTCCGCCGAGCGTAAGACGCCGCCCTGGCTGCCGGCAAACAGGCTGTGGTCAGAGTCGAAGGTGGGTGAGAGGGCCACGGCCGTCGTCGCCAGGGGGGCTTGCAGGTCGAGCGAGCCGTAGATCGAGCGCCAGGTCAGGCCGCTATCGTCGGAGCGGTACAGCCCCGAGGAGCGGGCGGCGAAGCAGACGCCATCCTGGGCAAAGCAAGGCGATGCCGCCAGGGCGTACACGAGGTCCTCAATCGAGGTCTGTGCTGTGGTTACGTCGTCCATCGTCGTCATCTCCTGTCTGGTTACGCGGTTTCTACGGCCTCTTTGGGCTGCTTGTGGTGGACCAGCACGTCCACCGTCAGGGCGAGGGCGGCACTGGCGACGGCGCTGTACACCGCCTCGCGCACCACGCTGGCCGCGTCAAAGATGCCCGCCTGGGCCACGTCCACCACCTGGGCGGACCGCACGTCGAACCCGCAGCCGGGTCCGGCGTGCTTGATCTCGCCCATGACCTCGCTGGCGTCGTGTCCGGCGTTGGCGATGATGGTACGGGTCGGTTGTTCCAGCGCCTCGATCAGGATGCGGCACGCGGCGCGCTGATCGGGATCGGTGCTCTGGTCGAGCATCTGGCGCAGGGCGGGGCGGCAGGCCAGCAGCGCCACGCCGCCGCCGGGCAGGATGCCGTCCATGATCGCGCCGCGCACCGCATCCGACGTGCGCTCCGCCAGTTCCTTGCGGGCCTGGATGTCCAGTTCACTGATGCCCCCGATCCACAGCGTCGCCGACCCGCCCATCAGTTTGCCGATGCGTTCGCGGAGTTTCTTGCGCGTTTCGGGATCGTCGGAGCGGGCAAAGGCCGCCCGCAGGTTGGCGATGTGCTGGCGCAGGGCGCGGGGGTCCCCCTGGCCTCCCACGATCCCGAAGTTGTTGCGATCGGCCCACACCCGGCGCGCGTGCCCCAGGTCCTCGAGGGTCACCTGGCGCAACGTGTAGCCCGCGGCCTTGACAAACGGGCGTCCACCGGTCAACACGGCCAGGTCATCCAGCGCAGCCACGCGGTCACCCAGCGCCAGCCCCGGAGCCTTGACGGCGACGGCCCGGAACTGGGCGGGGTCACGGCTGAGCGCCACTACCAGGTTGACCGCACTGTCGGAGAGTTTGGTGGTCACGATCATGAGTGTGCGAATTTTGGCCTTGACCACCTTGTCCAGCACCGGCACCAGGTGGCGGGGGTCTTCGATCTCGAGGTCGCTGATCAAGATAGCGGCGTTTTCCAGGTCCGTCCGCAACCTGGAGCGGTCGGTGATCATGGCGGGGGAGTAGATGCCCGCCTGCCAGTACATGCCTTCCACGTATTCCCGCTCCAATTCCCGGCTGCGACCAGAGCGGACCTCCAGCCGGCCGTGCTCGCCGAGGATGTCAAAGATCTCGCCGAGCATTTTGGCCAGGGGGGCGTCGTAGCAGATGGATTCGGCGATCTGGGCCAGTTTCTCCCTGCCTTCCACGGGGGTGGCCATCCCGGCCAGTTGGTCGAGGATCACGGGCAGCCCGGCTTCCAGGTAATGGCGGAGCCGCATCGCGTTGCCACCGGACATGAGGTAGCGTAGACCCTGGTTGTAGAGCGATTGGAATATGACGGCCGCGGTGGCGGTCCCATCGCCGACCTTCTCGTGCAGGCGCCACAGCACGTGGCGCACGAACATGGCTCCCATGTCCTCGTCGCGGTGGGGAATCTGGATGATGCGGCGGGCGATGGTGCCGCCATCGTCGAGGAGTTCGGGCATGCCTGTGGAGACGACCTTGGCGATGGCGACGATGCGCGGCAAGGGGCC
>DATKWP010000041.1:0-2713 GCA_035529535.1 Anaerolineae bacterium
AGCGCTGCTGGGGCCGCTGACGCGGATAGGCTTGCCGGTGCGGGAGTTTGCCCTGGTGCTGACCATCGCCCTGCGCTTCGTGCCCACCCTGTTCGAGGAGATAGACAAGATCGCCAAGGCACAGCGGGCACGGGGGGCCGACCCGGGCGCGGGAGGGGTGAGACAGCGCGTGCGGGGTTGGACCTCGGTGTTCGTGCCGATCTTTATCTCCGCCTTCCGGCGCGCCGACGAACTGGCGACGGCCATGGAGGCGCGAGGGTTCAGGGGCACCCAGCAACGCACCCGGCTGTACCAGTTGCGCCTGACCCGCCGGGACCTGGTGGCGGCGCTGGTAGTCGTGGCCGCGTGCCTGGCCATCGTGGGCCTGGAGCGGCTGAGGTGAGGCGGATGAGGTGGATGGGGCGGATGAGTACATCCGTGGGTACATCCGTATGGACGAGATGGACCTGGTTTTGCCTCCCGCCGGTCAGTAACCAGAACCGACAGAAACCGGGTTTTTGGGAAAAACCCGGTTTCTAACCTTCGAATGAGAAACGGAAGGGGGTTAGTTGGAATGTTATTGTGCATTGACATCGGCAATACGAACGTCACCTTCGGCCTGTACGAAGGGGAGACGTTGGGACCGCGCTGGCGCATTCGCACCATCCTTGAGAAAATGCCCGACGAGTACGGCATCCTGTTGGACCAACTGTTCCGCCACCGGGGCTACCGGCCCGAGCAGGTGACCGGTGTCGCCGTGGCCAGCGTCGTGCCACCCCTGACGCCGGTCTTCGAGCAGGTGTGCCGGGAGTACCTGGCGCAGACGCCGTTTGTCGTGGACGCAGGAGTCAAGACCGGCGTGCGCATCCGCTACGAGAGCCCGCGCGACGTCGGGGCGGACCGGGTGGTGGACGCCGCGGCGGTCAAGGTCCTGTACAGCCTGCCGGCCTGCGTGGTGGACTTTGGCACGGCGACGACTTTCGACGCCATCACGGCGGAGGGAGACTATCTGGGTGGCGCCATCGCCCCCGGCATCGGCATCGCGGCCCAGGCGCTCTACGAACGCACCGCCAAACTGCACCGGGTGGAACTGACCCGGCCACCGGCGGCCATCGGGCGCAACACCACCCACGCGATCCAGGCGGGCCTGCTGTTCGGGTACGTGGGCCTGGTAGAGGGGATGGTGGCCCGTTTCAAGGCGGAGTTGGGGCCGCAGACCCGCATCATCGCCACGGGGGGCCTGGCGGAGATCATCGCCCGCGAGACCGATGTCATAGACGTGGTGGACCCGTGGCTGACGTTGCACGGGCTGCGCATCGTCTACGAACTGAATCGCTCAGCCGGATAGAAACCAAGAAACCAGGTTTTGTCGCTGCGCTTACAGAAAAACCTGGTTTCTAAGAAAGGAACGGACCAGCCAATGAGGAATCCTACCCAAGAACGGCCGTTGCGCATCATCAACAGCGTGGCGCCCATCCGCATCTGTGACAACGGCGGATGGACCGACACCTGGTTTGCCGAGTACGGCAAGATCTTTAACATCGGCGTCTACCCCTACGCCGAGGTGCAGATCGAGGTCTATCCCTTCGACAGGCTCAGGGCAGGCTCCTTCGACATCGGACCGGAGGTCCGCCTCAGGGCGGGCCCTTTCGACAGCCAGAGAGATCGCGTCGTCATCTATGCCGAAAACTACGGCGAGCGGTACGCACGGGACCCGGACAAGACGACATGGGATCGCCACCCGCTGCTGGAGGCCGCCATCAAGCGTATGGCCGTGCCAGACGACGTCGCGCTTCAGGTGACCATCTACTCTGAAGCGCCGGCGGGCGCCTCTACCGGCACCTCGGCCGCCGTCACCGTCGCGCTGATCGGCGCGTTGGATTGCCTCACGCCCGGGCGGCTGACGCCGCACGAAGTGGCCAGCGTCGCCCAATCCATCGAAACGGACATGCTGGGGCAGCAGTGCGGCATCCAGGACCAACTCTGCTCGGCCTACGGCGGTATCAACTACATCGAGATGTTCCGCTACCCCCACGCGGCGGTGTCACAGATCCAGGTGCCGAACGCCACCTGGTGGGAGCTCGAACGACGGCTGGCGCTCATTTACCTGGGCAAGACCCATCACTCGTCGGAGGTACACGAGCGGGTGATCCGCCACCTGGAGAACGCCGGGCCAACGGCCCGGCAACTCGAGGCACTGCGGGCCACGGCCGGCCCTTCGCGAGATGCGCTGTACGCGGGGGATTTCGCCGCCCTGGGACAGGCCATGAACCAGAACACAGAGGCGCAGCGCAACCTGCATCCGGACCTCGTCAGCGCCGAGGCCCAGCGGGTGATCGAGATTGCCAAGGCCCACGGGGCGCTGGGCTGGAAGGTGAACGGCGCTGGCGGCGAAGGAGGTTCGCTCACCATCCTGGGCGGGCCTTCGTCACACGTCAAGCGGGCCATGATTCGCGAAATCGAGGAGGAGAACCCGCTTTTCAAGAACATCCCAATCTACTTGAGCCGCTTCGGCCTGCGCACGTGGGAGACCGGATTGGAGATTAGAGATTAGAGATTGGAGATTGTACCCCTGTGGTTATGTGCTATAATTAGCACAATAAGGGGGTAGCTGCTATGCGTTACACGCATCCGCTGGACGACCTGCTGGGCAGTCAGGCTCGGCTGAGGATCTTGCGCTATCTTTGCACCACCGGCGGAGAGCATACAGGCCGAGGGATCGCGCGTGCCATCG
>DATKWP010000042.1:0-2803 GCA_035529535.1 Anaerolineae bacterium
CAGCAGGTCAAGGCGGTGAAGCGTTCCCTGGCTATCGGTCGCGTAGACGCCGATGGAGACGGTGTAGGTGAGGGGAGGGGTGCCCGGCGCCAGGGGCAAGACGTGGTAGGTGGTGGCTTCTTCGCCGGCGTTCCAGCGGTCGGTGGGCAGGGCACGAACGTCCAGCAGCCAATCATCGTTGGCAGCCAGTTCCCAGCCGTCCAGGTCGCGCAGCCGGAGGCTCACCCGATAACGCTCGCCGGCGGCCTCTTGCTTTCGCCAGGTGAGGGCCAGGGTTATGGCGGTGTCGGCTGCCGGGTTCGGTTCGACCCAGGCGGCGGTCAGGCGTAAGGGGCCCAAGTCGGCGTCGGCAGGTGCTCCCACCGGCGGGGGTTCCACCGGCCTGCTGAGCGTGTAGACATGGACGACGAGCCCTTTGAAGGAGTGGCGCTCGACCAGGCTGCCCGCGGATTCGAGCGCGTAGGGAATCAGGTTACGGCGGCCCTGGTTGCCGCGGGGATAACTCACCAGGAAGACCTGGCCGGAAGGGGCAGTCTGAGATTCGAGTGTGTGCCAGGTGGCGGCCTCATTGGCGGGGTTGGGGCGGACGATCGGCGCAGGGCCGTGATAGGCGTAGTCCAGCGACCAATCTTGCCACGGAGCGACGATCAGGTCACCGGCGGTAGTTTCGGCTTCCAGCCAGGCGGCCAGGCCGCGTACGTCGTCCTTGGCGAAGCGGGGATCAAAGTACCAGGCTTGGAGGGCGATGGAGGAGGGAACGAGCAAGGCCAACCCCAGGAGGACGGCCAGTGTCCGGCCGGCGAACCGCTGGCGGCCAAGTTGTGCGATCGTATATCCAGCCAGGAGCAGCAGCGCGATGGCGAAGAGCGCGATGTAACGGGGGTGAGAGAGCGGCTTGGCCTGCCACATCAGGAGGGTGGGAGCCAGTGGCGCGAACCAGTGAACCAGCAGGCGGAGAGCTGTCGTACGAGCCCGGGCGCGAGCCTGGAGAAGGACAAGCGCGATCAGGAACAGGCCAGCCAGGACGAGTGTAGCGACGTAGAGCGGCGCATAGCCCGGAGCGGCGGTGAGTCCGCTCCATTGGAAAGTCCACAGAAGCCGGACGAAAAAGCCCCAAGGAAGAGGCTCAGTGAAGGGATCGCCAGCACCTACGTCGGCGAGCACGGCTGCGCGGTTGAGCAGCACGGTGACCGCCCAGGGCGTACACACAAGCGCGACCAGGGCCGTGCTCGCCAGCCAACGGGCCAGTTCGCGCCGTTGTCGCCACAGGCGGCCCAGGAGGAGCAGGTTGGCGTACGCGACGGCCAGCACGACGACGTAGTGCATGTACAGGCCCACGATCTCGACGCCAGCAAAGAGAAACCAGTGAAGCCAGGTAGAGCGCTGCTCTGTCCTCTCCTGCGGAGCGAAATTGGCCAGGCGGTGGGCAAGAGCTAAAAGTCCCAGGTAGACAAGCGGCAGTAGCGCATAGACACGAGCCTCTTGGGAGTAGATGACGTACAGCGGAGAGATGGCTGTGAGGAAAGCGGCAATGAGGCCGGCGGTCCGATTCAAATAGCGGCGGCCAAAGGCATACACGGCAGGGACCAGGAGGGTGTTGAACCAGGCGGAGAGGAAGCGGGCGCTGTAGGCGCTGGTACCTGCCAGCGCTACCCACCCCTTTAGCAGCAAGAAATAGAGGGGGGGGTGGACGTGGGCGGCCCGATCGGCCAGAAGGTCGGCGACGGTGGAGGTGGCCAGGTGCAGGCTGATGGCTTCGTCCCACCAGATGGATTGAGCGTCGAGGAGGTAGAGACGCAGGACAAATGACAGGCAGCAGATAATCAACAGGCAACAGGCTGGCTGCAGATTCCGGTTTGCCGGGAGGTTGTGGGATCGGGATTCAGGATTTGGGGTTGTACTCAAGATACTTTCTCAAGGCGCAGTCAGTGTGATGGCAGCCAGCCGGACGGCATCGGAACCATCGGGCGTTCGTAGTCGCCCTCCCTCCAGGGTGTACAGCCCGGCTTGTAGTATGTACTCTCCCGAGGGCGCTTCGCTGGGGATTGCTATCACCCGTTCGTCTGGTACCACCTCGCCCGGCAGCCAGCCAGTGGTGGGGCGGGTCCAGTTCGCCGGTTCGCCGTCGGACTGGGCCACCAGTGTACCACCCGGCCCCAACAGATGCAAGAAGACCCGGTAACTCGTGTCCATCTCCGCCTCCGCTCGCCAGGCCAGCGTCACGGTGAGGGCATCCCCAGGCTGCAGGGCCGGGAGGTCATGCTGGAAGGTGCCGCCCAGGAGAGTGACCGCGTCGCCCAAGGGGGTGTCCGTCTCCACGTCCAGCGGTGGGGCCTCCCAGATTCGTTCGGGGGCGTGCACCTGGAGCCTGCCCAGGACCGCCTCTGGCTCTGCTCCCCGGCATGCTGTCCCTGCGGCCGTACAGAGTCGAAGCACCCAGTGATGCTCTCCACTCTCCAGCCTGGCCGGCAGACGGACGAAGTGTTGGCCGCGCCAGACGTCCCCGGCGTTCCAGGCGGAGGTGGGATGCCAGGGGACGGTGGGTGAAAAGTCAACCTCGGCAGCGCTGGAGCCGTCGGCAGCCAGGAGCGTCAGGCGGGCGATCATGTCCTCGGCAGGCCGCTGGTCGGCGCGCCAGAAGGTGGTGACGAGGACGGAATCGCCGGGGGCAGCCTGGTCACGGTCAAAGTCGGCACCCAGGAGAGTGAGAGGGCCGAAGGACACGTTCAGGCGGCCGGGAATGCCCAGTGCATCCGGGCCGGCGGGGTGACGTGGAGCGGTGACGGTGACCTGGCCCACAGGC
>DATKWP010000043.1:0-2524 GCA_035529535.1 Anaerolineae bacterium
GCGTCCACGCTGCGGGCCGCACCGTAGACCAGCCCGCGCGCCGCGTCGAGCAGGGTGATCGAGTCGGCCACCTTGAAATTGACCCCCTCGAAGCGGCGAATTTTCTCGCCAAAGGCCCGGCGCCGGTCGGAATAACGGGCCGCCACCTCCAGCACTGCCCGCCCCATGCCGATCGCCCCGGCCGCGCTGGTCATGCGTTCCGGCACCATCATGCGGTAAAAGATCTCGCTCGCCCCATGCTCCACCCCGACCAGGTTCTCGACCGGCACGCGGGCGTCGCGAAAGACGAGCCGCCCCGTCCCGCCACCGCGGGTGCCCAACAAGCCGTAGAGATACTCGGCGTCCACTCCCGGCCCCCGCTCGACGAGCAGCGCACTGATGGACTGATGGGGAGGCGCGCCTGGATTGGTGCGGGCATAGACCAGGAAAAAGTCCGCCTCGGCCGCCCCGACGATGAAGCGCTTCTGCCCCCGCAGCACGTAATAGTCCCGCTCCCGGCGAGCCTCGGCCGTGGTGCCGAAGAAGTCGGAGCCGCCCCGGGGTTCGGTGAGCGCCTCGGCGGCGATCTTTTCCCCGGTCAGCAGCGGGCGCAGCCAGCGCTCCTTTTGCTCCGGAGTGCCGAAGGTGTGGAGCGCCTCGCCGACGATGCTGGGCATCGCGTAAGCACAGGCCAGCGCCGTGCCCAGCACCCCCACCTCTTCGATAGCCACCACCTCGTCCTCCCACTTGAGCCCCCGCCCGCCGTACCCGGTGGGGAAGCGCAGTCCCAGCAGGTTGCGCCGTCCGGCCTCCAGGACGAAATCGCGCGGGTAACGCACCCGGTCGGCATCCATGTCCAGGATCAACTGGCGCGGCACCGACCGCACGAACTCCCGCACCTGGTCCCGCAGCAAGCGCTGCTCTTCGCTCAACATGGCCTCGAACATCGAGCACCTCCTAAACGAATATAGACGATTCCACGCCTGCCAGCAGCACTCCGTCCTCCACGCCAGCCCTACGAGGAAGCATCGAGACCCTCCAGAAGACCTGTCGGCAGTTGGCCCCAGTTCACGATCTGGAACAGGCTGCTGTAATCGTCAGTCCACAGCCGGAAGCCTGTGTATGAATGTGGGGGGCTGGCCCGCTCCGCGACCTGAGGTTGCTTGAGGAACTCCTCGTTACGGGTCGCCAGCATCCAGGTTGACCAGAACCTCCGCACGCCTTCCCCTTCATCGTTGATGAATGCCGTCCCGAGTTGAAAATGGTCCGCCAGTTGCTGCACCACGGGCCGCAGGTTCACGTGGCGGTTGCTGATGTGCAGCGCCAGGATGCCGTCCGGCTGGAGGTGACGTAGATAGACGTCGAACGCCTCCCGGGTCAGCAAGTGCACAGGAATCGAGTCGCTGCTGAAAGCGTCCACCACCAGCAGGTCGAACTGCTGCGAGCCGGCCGTGGCCAGTTCCCGCTCCAGGGAGACGCGCGCATCCCCCAGCACGATTTCTACGCGGGCCGGGCAATTCTCCAGATAGGAGAAATAGCCCTCCTCACCCTCCGCCAGGCGGATGACCTCGGGGTTGATCTCGTAAAAGCGCATCGTATCGCCCGGGCGCCCATAGGCCGCCAGCGTGCCCACACCCAATCCGATGATGCCGACCCGCAGGCCAGCGTCACGCCGGGGGAGGTGACGGAGCGCCAGCCCCACACCACTCTCCTCGGTGTAATAGGCTGTGGGCAGCCGGCGCTGCTCCTCCTGCACGTACTGAAACCCGTGCAGGGTCATACCGTGGACCAACTTGTAGGCCTGGCGCTCAGGCTCGCCGGCGTTCATCTCTCTCACCCACAGCACTCCATAGAAATTGCGCGAAGACTGCAACACGTTGGCGTGGCTTTTGCCCACGTAAAGGAACAGCACTACACACAACACGGTGATACCGCCCATCAAGAGCGTGTCCGTCAGCCAACGGGTCCGGCGGCCCTGGTCCGCCTGCCAATCCCTGGCAAAGGCGAGCAACAGCAGCACCCAACAGGCGAGCAATCCCACCGGGAGTTCCCAAAAGCCCTTGAAAACCTGGGGGGCGACCAGGTTCACGGCCACACCTCCCAACACACCCCCGGCCGAGATCAGCAGATAAAACGAAGCCAGGTAGCGGGGGGGAGGCTTGAGGCGCACCAGTTCTCCGTGGCAGACCATGCAGCAGATGAACAGCACCAGGGAGTACACGGCGATCTCGGCCAGCAGCGTCCCGCGCCCGCAGTAAAAGATCCAACAGAAAACCAAGGTACCGGCGAAGAGAGCGACCGTATACCCCGTGCGAGAGTACCAGCGTGGGCTCGCAAAGCACAGCATGAACGAGAGGAGGTACAACGCAAGCGGCAGGACCCACAGAAAGGGAGTGACCGATACCTCTTGAGAGATCTGATTCGTGGTTGCCAACAACATCACCGAGGCGGCCGCGGAGAGGGCCACCCAGAGGAACCGGACGCCCACGCCAGGCCGCGCCTCCCCTTCCGCCTGAAGACCTGCTGCGGGCGTGCGGGGTCTCAC
>DATKWP010000044.1:0-2523 GCA_035529535.1 Anaerolineae bacterium
GGCCTCACCAATAGTATACAGCCCAATATCTGCAAGTCAAGCATTTGCGAGCACGAATATGGAACAACGCCTCAAGAAACTCCTCGATCAGGCCTGCACTGAGCTCTGTCCGAGTGCGCGTGATGCCGCCCGCCTCAAGCACTACTCCATCCGCACCGAGGAAGCCTACGTCGCCTGGACCACCCGCTTCATCCTGTTCCACAACAAGCGCCACCCCAGCGAAATGGGCCGTGCCGAAATCGAAGCCTTCCTCACCCACCTGGCCGTGGAGCGGAAGGTGGCCGCTTCTACCCAAAACCAGGCCTTCAGTGCCCTCCTGTTTCTCTACCGCCAAGTGCTTCACCAGGACCTGGGCAGTCCCATTGATGCACTGCGCGCCTCCAAGCCCAAACGGTTGCCCACCGTGTTGACCAAGGAAGAAGCCGGGATCGAGAAGCCGTCTCCTGCCACACCTTCCGCCACTCCTTCGCCACCCACCTGCTGGAGAGCCACTGTCTTCGATCTTCATTGATCGTGGGTCAAGCAGACCCGCTCCTTGACAGATTGGAGCACCTCCGCTACCATGCAGCAGACAACACACGGAGAGTGCCACGCCTGCCACACCAGGAAGACGCTGCGCGCACAAACGCCAAAAAACAATTAACGGAACAAAACAATTAACGGAACCGGGATCTACCGGAGACTGCAGTGAAACGACGGTGGAGGCTGATTGTACTGGCGGGGCTGCTAACGCTCCTGGGCGGTGTGAGCGCCTTGCAGCAGCAGGCCGCCTACTCCAGTCCGGCCAGCGCTCCTGCCGAAGTCGCCATCGTGCAGGCGCCGTCCTGGCCGGTTTCCGATGCCGAGGTCGAGACGCTCGTGCGCCAGGCGGTGACATTGGCCGGCGGGCTGGAGAGCATCGTAAGCCACGGCGACACCGTCGTCGTCAAGCCTAACCTGGTGTGGAACGCATCCTCGGACGAAGGAGCCGTCACCGATCCGCGTGTGGTGCGCGCCGTGATCCATCTGGCGCTGGAGGCCGGCGCCGGCCAGGTGATCGTGGCCGACGGCGCTGCCTCCTACTACAACTACCATCCCGACCAACGCGGCGCGACCGTGGCCGCCTTTCACGACGCTGGCTACGACGCGGACGGTGACATGCGCGACGACGCCACCGGTGCGCTGCTCGTGGACCTCAACGACGCCGGCGGGCTGGACCAGCACGACCCTGCCCTGGTCCGGCAGGTGCACCTGCAGCACGGCCTCATCTGGACCGACTACTGGCTGCCCAACGTCATCCTCGACGCCGACGTGCTCATCGGCGTGCCGGTGCTCAAGAATCACTCCTACGCGGGCGTCACACTGGCGCTCAAGAACCAGATCGGCCTCGCCCCCTCCGACGTCTACCACCGCCCAGGCTCACACATGTTCAAATGGGCACTCTCGCACGACGCGGACGACCTGGGCCGGCACATCGTGGACCTCAACCTGGCCCGTCCCCTCGACTTCGTGGTCGTAGATGGACTGCGAGGCCTGACCGATGGCCCCACCGGCAGCGCGCTGGCCAACCCGCCGCTGCGCCTCGTCCTGGCCGGCCGGGACACCGTGGCCGTGGACACCATCGGCGCGCTGGTGATGGGCTACGATCCTGAGAGCATCCCCTACCTGGGCTGGGCAGCCGGGGCCGGCCTGGGTACCGGCGACGTGGCCCACGTCACCGCACGCGGGCTACGGGTCAGCCAGGTCCGGCGAGATTTCCCCGCCCCGTACGGCAATCCACCCGCCCAGCGGGCCGAGGGGACGCCCCCATCTGTCAGCATCGTCACCCCGGGCGAGGGGGACGTGGTCGTGGAGGAGACCACCGTGTGGGCCACCGCTTCGGATGACGGCACCATCTCCAAGGTCGAGTTCTACGCCGGCAGCACGTTGCAGGCCGCCGTCACCTCCCCACCCTACCAGGCCACGCTCGACCTGAGCGCCTATCGCGGGCAGGCCGTCACCCTGCGCGCCGTGGCCTACGATCGGGCGCTCAACGACGCCCAAGTGCAGCGCACGGTCAGCGTGGTGCAGGCCCCCGCGCCCGGCACCGCCTCGATCCAGACCGCTACCCTGCCCATCTCTACGTATCCTATCCCCCCCCAGTGCCTCGAAACCCGGGCCAGCGGCCCCTACACCTACCAACGGTTGAACTGGACGTGCTACGGCGATCCCACCCCGGTCCTCCAGGACTATACGCTGCTGGTGCTGGAGAACGACTACCTGCGCGTGACGCTGCTCCCGGAACTGGGTGGGCGGGTCTATCAGATGACCTTCAAGCCGACCGGCCACAACGAGCTGTACCAGAACCCGGTGCTCAAGCCCACCTATTGGGGGCCGCCGGAACAGGGCTGGTGGCTGGCCGTGGGCGGCATCGAGTGGTGTTTTCCGGTGGACGAGCACGGCTACGAGTGGGGCCAGCCTTGGGACTACCAGGTCGTCACCTCGACGGCGGGCGTCACCGTCACGCTGCGCGATACGGCCGCCACCGATCGTCCCCGCGTCGCC
>DATKWP010000045.1:0-3817 GCA_035529535.1 Anaerolineae bacterium
GGCCCGGCGCTGGCTGGCCCCTCCGCGCACCTGTCTCCTCTGCTCGCTCCTCTTCCGCCCCGATCTGCCTCCCATCCAGGCTCAGCGGCTGACGATGCTCTGTTCCCTGGCCGCCGCTGATGCGATCGAGCAGGTGGCCGGGTTGTATGTCCACCTCAAGTGGCCCAATGACCTGGTAGCCAAATCGCAAATCGGCAAATCAGCAAGTCCGCAAATCGCAAATCCGCAAATCCGCAATCCGCAAATCCGCAATCCGCAATCCGCAATCTGGAGGAAACTGGCAGGGATTCTGACGGAGACCGGCATCACAGGCGAACGGCTAGACTTTGCCGTGGTCGGCATCGGGGTCAACGTGAATGTCAGGCCGGAGGCGTTGCCCACCCTGGCCCCCGACGCGACCAGCATCCTGGCCGAAGTGGGCTGCCCGGTAGATCGGGGCGCCTTGCTGGTCGCGCTCCTGGCCGGCGTCGAGCGGCGCTACCAGGCCCTGCGGGCCGGCGAGAGCCCATACCGGGAGTGGGCGGCCCGGCTGGCGACACTGAGCCAGCCGGTGGAGGTGGCCGCGGCCGGAGAGGTGCTCGCTGGCGTGGCTGAATCCGTGGACGAGGATGGGGCGCTCCTGCTGCGCCTGCCGGATGGGGGCTTGCGGCGGCTCCTGGCGGGAGACGTCACGCTGGCGCACCCGCAGGGCGGGGGACGAAACAACAGCGCGGAACTGGCGTGATGCTGACCCTCACCCCCACCCCCTCTCCCTGGAAGGGCGAGGGGAGTGTGCTCCCTCTCCCCGCAGGGGAGAGGGTTGGGGTGAGGGGTGGCCCTGCCCAATAAGCAAACCGTCGGTGATGGGCATCACCGACGGTTCTTGGCAGTCTCAGTGCTCATGGGCTTGGGGCTTTGTCCGTCACACGGGCAGTTAACACTCGATGCACAGGAGCCTGCCAGGTACCCCCGCCGCGACTCGAACGCGGGCCATCGGCTTCGGAGGCCGATGCTCTATCCAACTGAGCTACGGGGGCAACTGCTATTATTATACCACATAAAGCCCTAAAGCGCAAGTCCACGCGGCTACGGCTTCAATCGCAACTCCAGGTGGATCTCGTCCCGCACCGGGATGCCGGCCAAGCCCGCCTCGATCGCACCATGGTGCTCCACCAATTTGCCCACCAGCACTTCCGTGATGGTGAACCCCAACTGCTGGTAGAATCCCAGCGCCAGCAAGTCGTCGTTGCTCGTGGCGACGATGACCCGCTTTGCCCCCTCGGCGCGGGCCAGTTCGTTCACAGCCGCGACCAGTTCGCGCCCTACCCCCCGCCCCTGCCAGCGCAGCAGGACGTTGAGCATCACCAGGTTGACCGCGTCCCCTTCGCGGGCGTAACTGGCCAGGCCGACGATCTCATCCACGTCGCAGGCCAGGTAGGCGGGCAGCGCATCCACCCGGTAACTGTGGCCAAAGCACTCTACCTCGACTTCCCCCCAAAAGTAATGCGCCAGTTCGCTGATGCGCGACCGGTCGGCGGGGGTGGCGGGCCGGATGGTGAGCGGCGGCCGCGGCGCCTTGCCCCGCGGCCCGGTTACCTCCAGCCGGGCGTGCGCCAGGCACAGGTATGCACCGGTCTGGCGGTCGTGGTAGATGGCACCGGCGCCACAGTAGGTACACGATTTCATCTTTGCTCCTTGCGGTGGGTGATGTTACAATTATACCACAGTGGGCTGCCTGCCGTTCGCGATACCCCGCGCGCAGCGGGCGCGCGGCACAGACCGCGAGTATAATCTGCATTTGGCCTGTTCATGGTTTCCATTGCGTTACAGAAGCGTTACGGACGATGAATGACTATTCTCCTGCTACCTGGCGGCTTGTCCGTTCGGCCCCTGCCAGTGGGGCGACCAACATGGCGATAGATGAGGCGATCCTGCAGGCGGTCGCCGCCGGGTTGGTCCTGCCCACGCTCCGCTTCTACGCCTGGGAGCCGGGATGTCTGTCCCTGGGCCGGGCCCAGCCCTGGACCGACGTGGACCTGCAGGCCCTGCGGTCGGCCGGTTTCGACCTGGTGCGGAGGCCGACCGGCGGCAAGGCCATCCTGCACGTGGATGAACTGACCTACAGCGTGATCGCGCCGCTGACGCTCCCCCAGGTGGCCGGGTCCATCGTCGAAAGTTACCGGCGCCTCAGCGCCGGGCTGGTGCGCGGCCTGGAACGGCTGGGCATGGCCGGCCTCGTCGCCGACCGGCGGGTAGAGAACCGCCACCCCGCAGGCCCGGTCTGCTTCGAGGTGCCCGCCGACTACGAGATCACCGTGGGGGGGCGGAAACTGGTGGGCAGCGCGCAGATGCGCGCCGGTGGCGTGGTGCTCCAGCATGGGGCGCTGCCGCTGTGGGGCGACATCACCCGCATCTGTGCGCTGTTGGTGGCACGCCCTGATCCTGCCCACGTGCGCGCCCGGGCCACGACCATCGTCGAGGCGCTGGGCCGGCCGGTCACCTGGGACGAGGTCGCCGAGGCGCTGGCGGCAGGCTTTGCCGAGGCGCTCAACCTGCGCCTGGTTCCGGGCGCGTTGACCGGGCAGGAGCAAACCTGGGCGGAGGAGTTGCGAGCCGGCAAATACGCAACGGACGAGTGGACCCACCGGGGTTGACCCCCCCGCCCGCCCATGTTATACTCTCTAACACACATCACGCATCACGTTTCACGGACCACGCACCACGTCCTACGCATTACGAATTACGCATTACGAATTACTCCATGATCATCGGCTCCTGTAGCATCGAACTGCATCTTCCCGGCAATGGCTCGCTGAAAGGCAAGCGCGGCATCCTCAAGCCCATCCTGGCCCGCCTGCACCGGGAGTTCAACCTGGCTGCCGCCGAGGTGGCCCACCACGACGCCTGGCAGTCGGCCGGAATCGCGCTCGTCACCGTCGCCAACGACCCTGGCCGCGTCCACCTGGTCCTGGAGCAGGCCGTGCACTGGATCGAGGTCTACCATCCCGAAGTGCAGGTCGTGGACTGGGAGATTGAGGTCCTGTAGCGTTGGAGGTGTTGCCTTGAAGCTGACGTTGTCTGCCCGCCCACCGTTCTCCTTTTCCAGCGTCGTAGATTCGCATGGCTGGGTCAGCCTGGTGCCCTTCGGCAAAGACGCCCGGGGGGGGCTGGCGCGCGTCGAACGGCTCGCCTCGGGACGGGTGGTGGAGATGCGCCTCCACGAAGCGCCTGGCGGCGTCAGCGTCCAGGTGGCCGACCCTCTGAGTCAGGCCGAGCGTGACGAGACTGCGCGCAAGGTCGAGTGGATGCTGGGGTTGGACCAGGATTTCTCTGCCTTCTATGCCCTGGCGCGGGAGGAGCACCGGCTGGCGCACGTCGAAGCGCAGGCACGGGGACGCATCCTCCGCTGCCCCACGCTCTTCGAGGACGTCGTCAAGACGATCCTGACCACCAACACTCAATGGGGTGGCACCATCCGCATGGTCGAGGCGCTGGTCTCCCAATTCGGTGACCCGCTGCCCGCCGACCCCGCGCGCCACGCCTTTCCCGCGCCCGGCCGGTTGGCCGGTAGCGACGAGCAGACGTTGCGCTCGGCGACGCGGCTGGGTTACCGGGCTCCATACGTGCTGGAACTGGCGCGGGCCGTGGCTGCGGGCGCGCTCGACCTGGAATCGCTCAAGACGGCCGACATGCCGACCCCGCAACTGCGCAAGCAGTTGCGGGCGATCAAGGGGGTCGGGGACTATGCGGTGGCCTGTCTCCTGATCTTGCTGGGCCGTTACGACGCCGTCCCGGTGGACTCCTGGGCGCTCACGTTGGTCTCGCGCGAGTGGTACGG
>DATKWP010000046.1:0-10077 GCA_035529535.1 Anaerolineae bacterium
GTACGAATATCAGTGTCGGGCCTGCGGTGTGCGGTTTGAGCGCCAGCAGCATGTCAACGATGAGCCGGTGAAGATTTGCCCGGAGTGCGGAGGTGAGGTCGTGCGCCTGATCCAGCCGGTGGGCATCATCTTCAAAGGTTCTGGCTTCTACGTTACTGACCACCGGGCGAAATCATCCACTGCCAGACCCGGAAGCGCCAAGAAGTCGGCGGATGCCTCCGAAGAGAGCAAGTCCGGCGGTGAGAGCAGCGAAAAGAGTGACTAGCCGACTTGGTGCACAAGATGTGGCCACACAGTGCGGCCGCATTGTGCGGGTACACAAGACGAGCGGGCGTGGCACAGCAGCCACGCCCGTTTTTTTTTCCCCTCTACCCGGTCCATTACAGTTGGAACAGTCCATTGGCCCGGATGATCTTTTGGCTGTAATCGGTGACGTGGGTGAGCAGTTTGCGCTTCAGCGCGAGCCACTCCTCTGAGGCCAGGGCTTTCTGCAGGCTCACCAGGTCTTCTGCCACCCCGCCCATCAGGATCTGTGGATGGTCCCCGTACTGGGTGTACCAGGCATCGGTAGGGCGCACCCCGAGCGTAATCAACCCGGGCCCGAACTCTCGGACTATGAACTCAAAGTATTCGTCTTCGTGACGCGGTCGGATATTCCAGGACATCAGAAGTTTGAACATTCGTACCGTTTACCCTCACCTGTGCTATTTATGGCTGGCATCCCACTACTGCTGGCATGCCAGCACCGTCATCGCCTGTTCGCCCTGGGCCCGCCAGGTTTGCGGGGGGTTCAGTTCCAGGAAACGAGCGTACGTCTCGCACGCCTCCGGCGTATTGCCGCTCCGTGCGTATGCCTCTCCCAATGCATAGTAGCCCTCGGGTGCATCGGGAGCCTGCGCGACGGCCCGCTGCAGGACTTGGATGGCGGCCGCGTAGTCTGCTTGCTGAATGTAGACGTTCCCCATGCCAATGAGTGCCTCAGGCATGTCTTTCTCCAATCTCAGCGCAGCCTCAAACTCGGCGACTGCCTGCCCCATCAGTTGCGGGTCGGATGGGACCATTGGATCGGCCCCTGGGAGTGCAAGGACGAGGTACGTCGCCCCCAGTTGGTAATGGGTGTCGGCGTCATCGGGTTCCAATTCCAGGGCCGCCTGAAATTCGGCGACGGCAGCGTTGGGATCCTGTAACTGAAAGTAGGTCACACCCAGGTTGTGATGCGCTGCGGCATTATCGGGATCGAGGGTCAGCACCGTGCGAAACTCGTCCGCCGCCTTCAACAGGTCGCCAGTCCGGTTGTATGCCTGCCCCAACAGGAAATGGGCCTCGCTATCGCCAGGGTCTGCCTTAATCACGGCTTCCAGTTCAGCGACCGCCTCGGGGTATGCTCCTGTCTCTAGATGAGCCTGACCTGTCTTCAACACCTCAGCCTGCTCGACAGATTGGCTCCGGCGGATGATCATCTGGTAGGCGACCAGCGCCAGGGCGAGCAAGACCAGGACAAGCAGCGCGCCGATAAGCAGACGAGATTTTCGCATCGTACCCTCCATTGTTCGATTGGATTCCAGGGCCACAACCTGAGTTTCCGCCGACGAAGGCTTGTCGCGGAAACCGGGTCTACCCCTTCCGCCACTCCTGGGTGAGGTCCACCTGGACCGCATAATCGGCCACCTGGCGCTGGGTCTCGGCCCCGTCCCAGCCCAGGCGCGGGGCGATCAGCCGGGCCACAGCCTGGGCTCGTTCCAGCGCCCCGGTGCGCGTTTCGTATACCACGTGAGTGCGGCGCACGAGCACGTCACTCAGCGTCAGAGCCATCTCATGTTGTACAGCGTAGAGGGCCTCCGCCATCAGGTAAGGCAGTTCACGCACGATGCGCTCGCCCAGGCTGGCGTTCTCCTCTGCATAGGCCAGCACCCATGTAGCATCGTCGCCATAGGATTCTACCACATGCCTGCCCACTGCCTCATCCACCCCGCTCACCGGTATGTGCTCGCTCTGTGCACCCTCCAGCGGCTCTTTGGTGCGGCAGTCAAACTGAGCGTGAACGTCAAATTTCTCCGCCAGTCTCTTCTGGACGCGGTCCGTCAGTTGCCTGGCCATCAGCCGGTGGGTGGTCAATTTGCCGCCGGCCATGGTGATCAAGCCGGATGGGTCCTCCACGATGACGTGGGTACGGGAGATCGCGGACGGGCTGCCTGGAGAAGATACGAGTGGGCGCAGACCGGCAAACGTGCTGATAACGTCGTCGTGCTCGATGTTCGCGCCAGGGAATGTATAGTGCATCGCTTCCAGCAGATAGTCCACGTCATCGAGCGTGGCGGCGGGATTGTCCAGGTCACCCTCATAGTCGGTGTCGGTGGTGCCCACCAGCGTAAAGGCCCCCCAAGGGATCAGGAAGATGTGCCGGCCATCGCGAGGGACACTAAAGATAACCGCGTGCTGGCTGTGTAAGCGCGCAGCGGGGATCAGCAAGTGGATGCCTTTCGTAGGGCGGATCATCGGGCTCTTGCGATGTTGGTCCAATTCCAGGACGTCGTCTGCCCAGATGCCAGTTGCGTTCACGACCACTCTTGCCCGGACCTCGCTCTCCCGCCCACCGAGTTCGTCCACCACGCGCGCGCCAACCACGCGGCCGTGCGCCTTCATCAATCCAACGACGCGCGCATAGTTCGCCATCATGGCTCCGTGGAGGTGGGCGGCCTTGGCGGTCACCAACGTCAGGCGAGCATCATTTACCTGCGCGTCGTAGTAGCGGCCGGCGGCCAGCAACCCCCGTCCGGCCACCAACGGTTCGCGTCGCTCTACTTCCGGCGGATGCAACCAGCGGTGGCGTTGTACGTTGCGGAAGAGGCTCAGGGCGTCGTACATGACCATGCCAGCGCGCAGTTTCCATTGAGCCGGCTTTTGCCCCCGATAAAGGGGGTACAGGAAGGGCAGAGGGCGCACCAGGCGGGGGGCGATCTTGCGCATCACGCGTCGCTCGCTGCAGGCGTCGAACACCAACTTGAACTCGCCGTACTCCAGGTAACGGATGCCACCGTGGATCAGCCGCGTGGAGCGGCTGCTGGTGCCGATACCAAAATCCCCCTTTTCCACCAGGGCAGTGCGAAAGCCACGCAAGACAGCATCCCGGGCTACCGCTGCGCCGGTGATGCCGCCCCCGACGATCAACAGGTCAAACTGCTCCTGGCCCAGGCGCTCCAGATTCTCCTGGCGGGTGGTAGCGGAGAAGGGGCGATTCTGAGGAGTCTCAGGCATGCTCATCCTCTCTATTTACGCAGGCAGCAAGATACCGAGGTTCATGATCCCGGTCGGATCGAACACCGGTTTGAGTGCCCGCAGCGCCTTCATGCCTAGCAGCCCGACCTCTTCCTCAAGCCACGGCGCATGGTCGCGGCCGATGCCATGATGGTGGGTCAGCGTGCCGCCAGCCGCCAGGATGGCCTCGGTCGTGGCCTGCTTGACGAACTGCCACTGGGCCTGTCTGGCGAGCGGATCGGGGTCGGGCACCTGGCGGCCCAGGAAAGTCGAGTAGAGGGAAGCGCCATATTCGTAGGCGTGCGAGACGTGCGTCATCACGTAGCCGGGACCGCCACCGGTGGCCGCGATCGCCCCTTTCATGGCGCTGGCCATGGCCTCGTAGAGGTGGATGAGGTTCGACCAGGTCGTGGCCGTCTCCAGCGTGTCCACCATGACGCCGTGGCCCAGGAGTGTATCGCGCAGGTAGGGCTGGGCATAACGGTCGCGCACCCAGGACCTTCCCACCGACTGTCCCACCAAAAGCCCCCGATGGTCACTGCAGATTTCCAACGCCTGATCCCACTGCCGGGCCGTCCATTCGGCTTCTCCGTCGAAGCCCAACAGCATCAACGTACTTCCGGTGGTCAGGTCATATTTCCGCATCTTCAGATATTGTTCAATCAGGTCATCGGCCAGCCGGCGTAACCCGTGATGCTCGTGGCTCATGACCGTGAAGGCAGCGGCCTCGGGCGCGTCCGACAGACGGATGATGGACGGGTGCAAACCCGGACTCTGCAGCAGATCGCGGTAGGCAGTGATGCTGTCGTCCAGGTTGTGGAACAGGATGCCACGATAGTCCTGCACGGCGGGCAAGGGGTGGATGCGCATCGTGGCCACGGTGATGACGCCGTACGTGCCCTCGGAGCCGATGAGCAGTTCCAGCAGGCTGGGACCGGCCGCGGTCGCCGGCGTGTCCTTCGTCTCGATGATGCCGACCGGAGTGACGACCCGCACGGCCTGTGTCATGTGCTCGATTTTGCCGTAACCGACCGAATTCTGGCCGGCCGAGCGGGTGGCGATCCAGCCGCCGAGCGTGGAGAACTCGAAGGATTGCGGAAAGTGCCCCAGCGTAAAGCCCTGCGCGTTGAGTTGTGTCTCCACTTCCGGCCCAGTCGCCCCAGCCTGGATGCAGGCCGTGCGCGAGATTGGGTCCACCGAAAGCACACGGTCCAGCCGGGCCAGGTCGAGCGTGATCACGGGAGTGTCACCGGGCTCCGGCTCGACGCCCCCCAGGACGGTGCTCCCACCGCCGAAGGGGATGATCGCCACGTCGCGATCAGCCGCCCACGCCAGCAAGGAGACGACCTGCCCCTGGTCGGCCGGGTAGACGACGGCATCCGGGGGATTGGGGATGTAGCCAGCACGGACGCGGACCAGGTCACGGTAGGACTTGCCGTAGGCATGCTCGACGCGGGCTTGCTGGTCCGTGTGGACGGTTTCCTCGCCCAGCAACCTGCGCAAGGACGAGAGCACCGGGCCGTCCAGGCGTGGCGGCCGCAGCGAAATGTCCTTCAGGGACACGGGGGGTACTGGGTGCTGGATGGCTTGCTCAGGCAACTCCAGCCATTCCTGGAGCGTGGGCCAGAAGGCAGTGCGGCCTTCCAACGAATAGTCCTGGTCCAGTGTGCCCCACCCCCACCAGCGCAGGTTCGGAATATCCATAGGGTATCAATCTCCTTCGTTTGGTTCCACGCGGCGGAAAGGATTTTTCACGATCAAGTCGTTCTCCGGCCCATATTGTACCGCCTTGCAGGAAAGGTGTCAACAGGGGTCAGTCGCCGATCTTTTCGACCCGCCATGCCGGATCAGGCGTCCCCGTCGCTGTTGTGGAGACTCGCTCTGCCGTGTGGAAATAGCGTGCTCCGGAGGGGTATTGCCAGGTGGCATTGTAGGACCACGGTCCACCGGTCACATGCCCGCAACCTGAGACATAAAAGTAGTCGAGCCCGTCCTGCCCACTGCAGTGCGTGGCGTCGCTGAACGTTCCGTTTGCATAGAAGGAACCGGTGAAGGAGAAATGGCTGTTGGAGATCGGTACCTGGGTCGCATTGGTGATCTTGTAGTAACCGCATCCGTACACGGTGACGTAGATCGCAAATTCATCTACGTGTGCCCGGTCCGCCGTGACGTAGAACTCGTCACCAGTGGCGCTCTGCCAGAACCCGGGCGTAGGGCCTGACAGCACTCGCACGCTGACTGACTGCACGGCGCTCCAGCCGCTATCGCCCCAGGAGTTACTCGCCGCCGCCCGGTAGTAATATGTACCCCCCGCTTTGCCAGCCGCATTCCAGGACGTGTCGGGGCCGGCGTACTGTACCGCCGGGCTGGAGAAGGCCGCGTTGTCGTCCTCCTCCAACGTGTAGGTCTCGGCCATGAAGGCTGCATTCCAACTGACCGTGTAGTTCCCATCGCCGTCAGGGTCGCTTATGGCGTTCAGTACGGGTGTGTCGGGGATAGGGGGCCAGCGTTTCATCACCAAGGGGAAGTGGACTCTGCGTCCTCCGACGAGCACGCTGCTGGTGTTGTTGTCAGGTGTGCGGTCCTCTGGATCCCAGAGGGTGGCTGTATTCACGAGCGAGAAATTGCTCCCCAGGCCAGGGTTGATCTGACCATAGATGGTGATTACGCCACTGGCTCCTACCCCTAGCGGCGCGACGTTCCATACGTAGGTCAGGGCGCCGGTGCGTGTGATCGCCAGCGTGCTGGCAAACTTGGGGGAAAGCACCTGGGACGGCACCGTGTCGGTGACGACCACGTGCGACGCCACTTTGTCGCCGCTGTTGGCGATGGTGAGGGTAAAGGTGATGGGATCGCCGGGTTCGAGACTCAGTCCACCTATGACTCGAGTGACGATATTGAGATCGGGAGCCGGTTGCATCAGATTCCAGCCCACATCCGTCAGGATACCCATGGTCACCTGGCCCGGGTCGTGGACGGCCTCTCCGTCGTCCAGGGAGTACGTCATCAGAGCGTTCGCAGTTCCGTTGAAAATTTCGTCCAGATGTGCATAGCTGGAGCCGGGTTGCCACGTGCTGGGAGCGTACATCTTGGGCCTGGCGCCGCCGTTGGCCGCCCTGGCATTGGCCCCGTTTAAGTACAGGTTGTTGCTTTGAAGCTGAGCCGCCAGTGCAGAAGAGGGATTGGGAAACAGGCTCGTATTGAGCAGGCTCTGGGCTGAGCCGTTTTCCATAAAACGGTCATATATCGTGGGCTGCCCCGCCATGCCCCAACTCCCTTGCCCGCCATATACCCACATGGAGCCGGCGAATCCCAGGCCATGGCAGACCTCGTGCAGCACAACGCTGACAAAGTCGTACTGCCCCATGGACGGGTTGCCATCGGTGCCAAAGTACCACGGGATGCCCTCGTCGCTGTACGCGATCTCCATCTCGGCATCCACATCGCCGTTGAAACCGTCGTCGTCAAAGCCATCGGCATCGTTCTGGTCGGTCCCACTGAGCGCGTTGGCCAGGGCAGCCGAATACCAGGTGTTGGCGACGGGCGCACCAGAAAAGTTGCGATGATGACTTTCCGGCGCACTGTGGCCGAGGACGCCAGGCCCCAGGTTGGCCCAGCAGGCGTTGATCTTGATCGGTACGGATGAATTGAGTAGTGACCCCCATATAGAGGCCGCGTAGTTAAAGGCAGCTTGGCTGCCCGTTGGCCAGGCCAGGCACGTATCGCCGAGCGCGTTTTGCGTGCCGGGTGCAATGTAATTGATCGTGATGGTTGCATTCTGGATGCGCAACTGCGAGAGGTCGCTTGAGGGTACGACCCGGAAAGGATGCTGCCCGTGGCCGGCGCGCAAGGCCACCGGCGGCCCTCCTCTCATAGACTGCGGAGGAGGAGGCGGTGCAGACGAGGTTGCCGTGGCGCTCATCACAGCCGGGCTGAGCGTGACGAGCGCGATTAGTAACGTGCCGATGATGCTGCGGCGAGATGTCTTGTTCACCTTTGTTCTCCTCAGTGTAGGCTGGCGTGGATCCGGCCCTAGGTAGGGCTGGACGTTTCAGTCTACAATGACAGCCTACCGAAGTCAATAGTACTACGGTCCGCCTCCATATCCTTCGCAGGTGCCAGGCCTCCAGCCGGGTGGCGTAGTTTGGCCAGGGCAAGGCTTTACGGTGACCTGCATTGGAGACTGGCGGCAGGGGCAATACATGCCCACGCTGTCGTTTTGTGCTATAATAGAGTGCGGGAGGATCTCCAATGCGTAAGGAAGCCTATCTCGCCAGGCCACTTTCGGGTGGCGTCGTGCAGTGCCAGGTCTGCGAGCACTTTTGTGCCGTCCGGCCGGGCGAGGCCGGCAAGTGCGGCGTGCGCCGGAACGTGGAGGGCACACTGTACCTGGTCGTCTACGGAGAGGCCATCGCCGCCCACGTAGACCCGGTCGAAAAGAAGCCCCTGTTCCATTTCTTGCCCGGCGGCGAAATCCTCTCCATCGGCACGTATGGATGTAACTTCCGCTGCCCCTTCTGCCAGAACTGGCAGATGTCGCAGGCCCGTAACTTTGATGAACGCAGTGAGTATCTGGGACAACAGGCTACGCCCGAGGCGCTCGTCAATACCTGCCTCCGCAGCCACGTCCCGATGATCGCCTATACCTACAACGAGCCGATCGTCTTTTTCGAGTACACCTACGACACCGCAAAACTGGCCCACGAGCACGGGATCAAGAACGTTTACGTCTCCAACGGTTACATGTCGCAGGCGGCGCTCGACATGATTGAGCCCTACCTGGACGGCATCAACGTGGACCTCAAAGCCTTCAGCGAAGCGTTCTATCGCGAGCAGTGCCAGGCGCGGCTGGAACCGGTCAAGCGCAATATCGCCCACATCGCGCGTCAGACCCGCATCTGGATCGAGATGACTACGCTGCTGGTCCCTGGCCTCAACGACTCCGAGGACGAACTGCGGGCCATGGCGGAGTGGCTGGCGGGAGTGGGTCCAGACCTCGTCTGGCACGTCACTGCCTTCCACCCCGATTATGAAATGCTTGACCGGCCACGTACCTCCCCCCAGTCGCTGAGCCGGGCCTACGAGATCGGCAAATCGGCCGGGCTGCGCTACGTGTACGTGGGCAACGTGATGGATGCCGACCGAGAAAGTACATACTGCCCGCAGTGCGGGCGAAAACTGATCCAGCGTCACTGGTACAACGTGAGTGAACTGTGGCGCGAACGCGGCGTATGCCCCCAGTGCGGCCAAACCATCGCCGGCGTCTGGTCCTGATCCGCACTGAGCGATTCGCTGTGTCATTGTTCATTGCCCAGGAGGTGTCCTATGTCCAAGTTACCCGTCCGCCCGCCGGCCGTTGCCGGCCAGTTTTATCCCGGCAACGCGGATGATGTACGGCGGATGATCCAGGAATACATGGACGATGCGGCGTTGCCCGAGAATTTGGGGAACGTCCACGCCGTCATCGCCCCCCACGCTGGCTACATCTATTCTGGCCCTGTCGCCGGGTATGCGTTCAAGGCACTGCAAACGAAGGTGCTGGCGGCCCCTTCCCACAAGGAATGGACCATCTTCTTGCTCGGCCCGGCCCACCGCGTCTATTTCCACGGTGTGGCGTTGGGGAGTTACTCTGCCTTCCGCACCCCCCTGGGTGATGTCCCCATCGCCGTTGACCGGGTCGCGGAGATGGTAGCCCGTTCCCCGCTTTACATCCGTGCGCCCGAGGCCCACGGCCCCGAACACTGCCTCGAGGTCGAGGTGCCGTTTCTGCAACTCGCGGTTCCAGATTTCCGGCTGGTGCCCATGTTGTTCGGCGAGGTAGATCCACTGGAAGTGGCAGCCGACCTGGCAGACCACGTTGGCGAGGATGACCTGATCGTCGTCTCCAACGATCTGAGCCACTTTTACCCGTACGACCGGGCTCAGCAACTGGACCATTCCCTGCTGGAAGCGTTGCTGGCGGGAGATGAGGTGGGAGTGCTGGCAGGGGAGGCTTGTGGCCGCGCTCCCGTCGCCACGTTGATGGGCATCGCCCGCCGCAAGGGGTGGAGCCCCCACCTGCTGGACTATCGCACCTCCGGCGACACGGCGGGCGACAAGTGGCAGGTCGTGGGCTACGCCTCGGTCGCCTACACGAATTGAGGTGCCATAGCAAAGGAGGAAACCACTATGCCTCTTTCGCCAGAGGATCGCCAATACTTGCTCGAACTGGCGCGGCAGACGATTGCCCGTGCGACCCGCCACCAGCAAGTGCCCCCGGTGGACCTGGGGACAGCGCCGGAGGACTTGCGGCACGATGGAGCCAGTTTCGTCACACTGACCGAGTACGGAGAGTTGCGCGGCTGCATCGGCTCGCTCGAACCGCGTCGCTCCCTGGTGCTCGACGTGCGCGAGAATGCGGTCGCGGCCGCCTTTCACGATCCCCGTTTTCCTCCTGTGCGCTCGGAGGAGTTGGATGACCTCCACATCGAGATTTCTGTCTTGACCCTCCCTCAGCCGCTCTCGTACGACGGCCCCGACGATCTCGTCGCCAAACTGCGGCCAGACGTGGACGGCGTGGTTATCGAGCGAGGCTGGAACCGGGCCACCTTTCTGCCCCAGGTGTGGGAAAAACTGCCAGACCCTCATCAGTTCCTGCAACACCTGTGCCTCAAGGCCGGCCTCCCCGCCGATGCCTACCGCCGCCCCGGCCTCGACGTGTATACCTACCAGGTGGAAGAGTTCGAGGAGCAGAAATAGCCTGTATGGACCGGCCGACACTGGCTTCCGATAAGTTCGGCAACGTGAAGCAAGTTTTCTCTTTCACCGCGATCGCGGTATAAT
>DATKWP010000047.1:0-2107 GCA_035529535.1 Anaerolineae bacterium
ACCTCGCTCAGTAAATGAACACGATGCCCACCGTGACGGCGCAGGGGATCTGGCTGAGATCATCCAGCAGGGCATAGGACTCCCAGCCTGCCTCGTTCACCAGCGCGATCACGTCCATGCCAGCCGCTTCCATCGCCGGCCGGGCGCGGTGGGGGAAACGGCAGCGGCCACTGTCCAGGAACTGGCAGAGCAGCCCCTGGCACAAATAGTCCTTGCAGGAGCCGCCGCCGAAGCCCATGGCCAGGTGATAACCGTCCTTGTAGGCCTGGCGCTCCAGCGCATAGACCACCTCCCCGCTCTTCTGGTGAAAGGAGAGCACGCGCCGCTGGTCTGCCTTGGTCGCTCCGCTGCCCGGAGCATACGCTTCGAGCGGTGCCACGTCGCACTTGAACAGGATGGCCCACGAGAAGCGACTCAAGGCCCGCCGCACCAGCTCCAGGTCGAGTGCATGCGGGGGGCAATAGGGGGTTTCCCCGGCGCGCAGACAGCGGGGTACCACACACTTCAACCGTACTCGCTCGTCTATGACGACGTCACTGGCCGGGATGATGGCCGCCCCCGAAGCGCCCAACTCTAAGGCCAGCGTGCAGTAACGGGCCAGGTCGGCCCGCAACGTCTCTTCGTTCACCGCCAGGCCCAACACTCGGGGTTTCATTTCCTGTGTCGTCATTGGGTTGCCTCCTTATGGAGTTACTGCTCAGGTCACACGCACGGATGTACTCATCCGCGAGATTCACAGAGGCACACAGAGAAGCACAGAGGTTATGTGGCCTCTTACCGACCATTCTCTGTGTGCCTCTGTGTGTTCTCCGTGGTTCTCTGTGTAATTGTACCCCCTGTCTGAGCAGTCATCTTATGGATAAGGTTATCGCAGGTGCGCCAGAGCGGCAAGGGAGTTTTCGAGCGCAGCGCATTCAGCGTCCGGACATGAACGAAGAGAGTAGCGAAGCGGAATCGCGATCAAGGTACAGGTGGCAGTCCGCATGCTGGCGCAGCGCCGAGGCGGGACAGTACGGCGAAATCGGCCCCTCCAGGGCACTGTGGACCGCCTCCGCCTTGCGCCGGTCGGGAACGACGCAGGAGATGGTGCGCGCGGCCAGGATGGCCCGAATGGTCAGCGATAGCGCTTGCCTGGGCACGTCTTCGAGGGCGGCAAAGTGCCCCTCACCCACCTGTTGGCGACGGCACGCCTCGTCCAGGCTCACGACGTGCACCAGGTCCGGCGTAGAAAAATCCGCCGGGGGGTCGTTGAAGGCCAGGTGGCCGTTCTCGCCGATGCCGATGCAGGCCACGTCCACAGTCCTCCCGGCCAACAGCGCCGCATAGCGGCGGCATTCCTGGACCGGGTCGGCCGCGTCTCCCTCCAGCAAGTGGATGGCGCCAAAGGGCAGGTGGTCAAAGAGGCGCTGGCGCAGGTAGCGCCGGAAACTGGCCGGATGTTGCGGGGAGAGGCCGAGATACTCGTCGAGGTGAAAGGCCGTGACGCGGGTCCAGTCCACTCCCTCCGTCCGCTGCAAGGCGTCCAGAAACTCGTATTGCGACGCACCGGTGGCCAGGATGAGGTTGGCTTCCCTATGCCCGGCGATCGCCTGGCGCAGCCGGGCGGCGACCAATTCAGCCGCCGCTGCCCCCAGCGTGGGCTTGCCGGTGAAGACTTGTACGTAGACCCCTTCTACCTGGAACTGATGTTGGAACGCTCCTTCGGGCATTGGTTGTCCTCCTGGGTAGCCCTCCCGCAGGTTTGTCCAGCATCTGGACATTGGGAAGGCCCAATAGTGACCTGCGGGAGGGATTATAACCGAGGGGGACGTCAAAGGCAACTGCGGGTGCTTGAGCGATGGTTCCCAGGTGGCGGAAATGCTTCTCTTGGGTTATACTTTGCGCCAGCAACGACATTCAACGAAAGGTGGACGCGAGTACGATGAAAGACAGAAAACTGCTCATGATCCCCGGCCCTATCGAGTTCACCCCGGAGGTGTTGCGGGCGATGGGGATGCCGACCACCAGCCACGTGGCCCCCAATTTCATCGAGGTTTTCGGCCAGGCGCTGGAGCGACTGCGCCAGGTGTTCCTGTGCCCCGGCGGGCAGCCCTTCGTCGTGGCCGGG
>DATKWP010000048.1:0-2435 GCA_035529535.1 Anaerolineae bacterium
GGCAGACCATCCGGCGCGTCATCCTGCCTCAGGCCCTGCCGGGTGTCCTCACCGGCATTATCCTGGGGTTGGAACGGGCGGCGGGAGAGACGGCGCCGATCCTCTTTACCGTGGCGGCCTTTTTCCTGCCGCGCCTGCCCAATTCGATCTTCGATCAGACCATGGCGCTCCCGTACCACCTGTTTGTCATCAGTACGCAGGTGCCGGGGATGCCGGGGCGCATCCAGTACGGGACGGCGTTGGTCCTGCTGATCTTTGTGCTTTCGATGAACATCCTGGCAGCCGTGACGCGCAGCCGCTTCCGCCGCAAGAGACAATGGTGAATGGCGAATGGCAGAGCGGTGAGTGGGACAGGGTGAAGTGATGGCAGAGTCACCCAAGTTCTGGCTGGATAGGGTTTCCTACGTCTACGAAGACGGTGTGCAGGCGTTGCGCGGCGTCAGCCTGCATATCTACTCCCACCAGATCACGGCCATCTTTGGGCCGGCGGGTGGAGGGAAATCCACCCTGTTGCGGCTCTTGAACCGGCTCAACGACCTGACGCCAGGGCGACGCCTGGAAGGCCGTGTCCTGCTGGATGGGGAGGACATCTACGCGCCGGGGGTGGACGTGCACGCGTTGCGCCGCCGCGTGGGGATGGTGTTTGCCACCCCGGTTCCGCTGCCCATGAGCATCCGGCAGAACCTGACGTATGGGCCGGAGATGGCGGGCGTACGCCAGCGGGCCAGGCTGGATGAACTGGTCGAGCGCAGCCTGCAGGCGGCCGCCTTGTGGGATGAGGTGAAGGACCGGCTGGACGAGCCGGGCATCGCCCTCTCGGGTGGGCAGCAACAGCGGCTGTGCCTGGCCCGCACGCTCGCGTTGGAGCCGGACGTGATCCTGTTGGACGAACCGACTTCTGGTCTGGATCCAATCTCGACGGCCAAGGTGGAGGCCAGCCTGCAAGACCTGAAGCAGCGCTACACCATCGTCATCGTGCCGCACAGCGTGCAACAGGCCGCCCGCGTGGCCGATCACGCAGTTTTCATATTGCAGGGGGAACTGATCGAGGAAGGGCCGGGTGGGTCGCTGTTCACCCACCCGCGTAACCGGCGGACCGAGGACTACGTCACCGGTCGTTTTGGGTGACAGAGACCTGGCAGGTCGCGGGTGAGTACACCCGGGCGACCTGCCAGGTCTTTTGGTTGGTCGTGGCGAATCACTCTTTCTTCTGCTGCGTCTCGACGAACGACTGGAGCATGCCGGTGAACTCCATGGGGAAGACGAATTTGGTGGCCGGGCTCGTTCCCAGTTGTTTCAGCGTCTCAAAGTACTGCAGTGTCATGGTGTTGGCATCCACCTGGCTGGCCGCTTCCCAGATTTCCTTCAAAGCCACGCTGAAGCCCTCGGCCCGCAGTGCCTGCGCGGCCCGCGCGCCTTCGGCCTCCAGGATCGCGGACTGTCTGGCGCCTTCGGACCTCAGAATGGCGGCCTGTTTCTCGCCTTCGGCGATCTTGATCGCGGCCTCGCGCTTGCCGTCGGCCTCCGTCACCGTCGCGCGCCGGTTCCGTTCCGCTGTCATCTGCCGGTTCATGGAGTCCTGAACTTCCCGCGGCGGCTCGATCTCGCGGATCTCGACCGCTGTGACCTTGACGCCCCAGCGCTCCGTCACCTCGTCCAGTTTGACCCGCAGCACCTGGTTGATGTGCTCCCGCTGGGCCAGTACGTCGTCGAGGGAGATGTCGCCGATCACGGCGCGCAGCGTCGTGGTGGCGATGCCGACCGAGGCCCGTGCGAACTCACCCACCTGCAGTACGCTGAACTCGGGGTTGATCACCTTCCAATAGATCAGAAAGTCCACCCCGATGGGCGCGTTGTCCTTGGTGATGCAGACCTGGTGGGGAATCTCTAGGAATTGCTCACGCTGGTCCACCTTGACGGCTTTGTCAACGAACGGAATCAGAAACACCAGCCCTGGGCCCTTGGTGCCGATGCACCGTCCCAGCCGGAACATCACCAGCCGTTCGTACTCGCGTACGACGCGGACCATCGAGCCCAGGATGATCAGCAAGACAAAACCGCCCAGGAACAGAAAACTTAGCAACGCGAACCATTCCATTTTACTGCCTCCTTTGTTCGGTTGAACCCGCGCGCACCACGCGCGCTCTCAGCCCTTCCAGGGCTATGACCTCTACCTCTTCACCTGCGCCAATAGGTTCGTTGGCGACCGCTGTCCACAATTCGCTCTGGATCTGCACCGTACCGACGGGGTCAATGGGCGTCGTGGCCAGGCCGCGCTGACCGATGATGGTCTGGGCGGCCACCTTGGCCCGCAAGCGTTGGGATCGGATGGCGGCGGAAAGCGTCACCCCAAAGAACCCGAACGAGGCCAGCGACGCTCCTCCGATCAACCAGGGCGAGAGTGACGGCGCCCCATCTACCCAGGGGAACAGGAA
>DATKWP010000049.1:0-5148 GCA_035529535.1 Anaerolineae bacterium
CGGCTTTTTCCTGTTATTGGTCGCTCCCACCGTCGAAGTCGAAGAGGGGCAGGTAATTCCCCGCGACGTCATCCTGGTCCTCGACACCTCCGGCTCGATGGAGGGGGAGAAGATCGAGCAGGCCCAGGCAGCGCTGATCTACGTCCTGGAACATCTGAACCAGGAGGACCGCTTCAACGTCGTCGCCTTCTCGACCGGCCTCCAGCAGTACGCCGGCTCGCTGCGCCCGGCCTCCGAGGCCCGCGAGGCCATCGAATGGGTGCGGCGGCTGGAGGCAGTCGGCGGCACCGACATCAACCGCGCGCTCCTGGAAGCGCTGGCGCAGGCTGGCGGCGAACGGCCGGCTGTGCTCATCTTCCTCACCGACGGCCTGCCGACTGAAGGAGTGACCGAAGTCGAGCAGATCCTCGCCAACGTGAAGGCGGCCGCGCCCAACAACGTGCGCCTGTTCCCCTTCGGTGTCGGCGACGACGTCAACACCACTCTCCTGGACACGCTGGCCCAGGAGCACCGGGGCACGACCGGCTACGTCCGTCCCGGCGAGCGGATTGACGAGCAGGTCTCCAGTTTCTACGCCCAGATCAGCACCCCCGTCCTGGCCAACGTCGAACTGGATTGGGGCGGCGTCCTGGTCGAGGACACCTATCCCTACCCGCTCCCCGACCTCTTCGCCGGCACGCAGTTGATCCTGGCGGGCCGTTACCGGGGGGAGGGGGCGACCCGCATCACGCTCACCGGCGAGGTGAACGGCGAGCGGCAGAGGTTCGTCTACGAGGGGAATTTCCGCGCCGCAGGCGGCAACGACTTTATCCCGCGCCTGTGGGCCACGCGCAAGATTGGCCACCTGCTGACGCAGATCCGGCTCCATGGCGAGCAGCGGGAATGGGTGGACGCTGTCGTCGAGTTGAGCGTGCGCTACGGCATCATCACGCCCTATACCTCGTTCCTCATCGAAGAGGACGATATCCTGACCGCCAGAGGGCAGGAGGAGGCGGCCGAGAGATACGCGGCGCTGCCGACCGCGCCTGCCATCGGCGCGCCCGCCGCAGAGAAGGCCGAGTTAGAGGCTGACCTGCGGGGGGCTGAGTCGGCCGGCAGCGGGATGATGCCCGAAGCGGCCGCGCAGGTGGTGCGCATGATCGGGAGCAAGACTTTCTTCCTGCAGGATGGTGTCTGGACCGACACGGCCTTCGATCCGTCCCAGATGAGCACGACCCAGGTCGGTTTTGGCTCCGAGGATTACTTTGACCTGCTGGCGGCCCGCCCAGAGTGGGGCACGTACCTGGCGCTGGGCGAGCGGGTCATCTTTATCGCCGAAGGCAAGGCCTATGAGGTGATAGAAGGGGAAGCCGGGCCGGTCGAGATGCCGCCTGCCCAGACGGCCGTGCCATCGCCGACGCCAGACGTCAGGCTCGTGACCGTCGAGCCCACCCGGCCTGGCCAACCGACGGCTACCCCGGTCGCTGGGGGTGGGACTCCTCCTGGCGGCCTGTGCACGGGGGCAGCGGTGATGGGCGTCATCGCCCTGGCGGCCGCAGCGCTGTGGCAGCGGATGCGAGGGTAGCGGAGAGTAAACAGACGATGGGGGCCATGCTACGTGAGATGTGTGGCCCCCATCTGAACCAGTTCTTCAAGCTTATGGTGATTTGTTTTTTCCTCAGCATTGGTGTAGAATCGTGTTGCAGAGGCAAGTTCAAGATGAGCTCAGTGCCCCATGCTAGCCAGCGTCCCTACTTCTTCTGGGACTATGACATCAACGACGATGAAGTCCGCCGCATCCTGCGCCACGGTAATTCCACGGAGAAGGGCTGGATCATCACCCGCATCCTGGAATATGCCAAATGGGACGATATCTGGCGCTACCTGACGGTGGACGACATCCGGCAAAACTTTGAACACCTGCGCTTTCGCCGTCCCCAGGACCGCGAGTTGTGGGCGTATGCGCTCGAGAGGTGGGTGCGCCATGGCCAATAAATGGCTCACACCGCTGCAAGCGGACTTTCTCGCTCGCTTCTTTGACACGAGCATTGGCCCATCCTTCTTCCTGACTGGCGGCACAGCCCTCGCCGCTTTCCACTTACACCATCGGCTGAGCGTGGACCTGGACCTGTTCACACTGGATGACCTGGCCTTGCGGGAGACTGACGTACTGGTGCCTCAGTTAGCCGTTGACCTTGGGTGTCGCATCGGCCGGGCTCGCCGGACAGAGCATTTCAGCCAGTTTCTCCTCGAACCAGAGGGCGGCGAACCACTGACGGTAGACCTGGTGCGGGACTTTGGCCCCCAGTATGGCGAGCACCTCAAGGTAGGCCATACCATCGTGGATAGCGTCGAGAACATCGGTGCCAACAAACTCTCCGCCATATTGGGCCGCACTGAACCCAAGGACTTTGTAGACCTGTACTTTATCCTGCACGCCGGGTACGATTTCGACGACCTGCTGGCGAAAGCCCAGGGGAAAGACTTGGGCTTGCAGCCCTTCTTTATGGCCGGGACATTGCTGCAAGTACGCAATCTGCACCACCTGCCAACTACCACGCCCGCGCTTACACTTGACGAACTCCAGGGTTTCATCATCCCCCTGGCCGACCGGCTGCTCGACCGGTCCCGCCCACACTCATAGCACTCGATCCGCATACGGCAACTTGCGGATCAGGCTGCTCAGCCCAAAACACAGCGGAACGGCCACCAACGCTGCCAGGCCGAACTTGAGCAGCGGATAAAGTGCCACGCCCGCCGCCGCCAGCGCCAGCACTGTAATCACTGGCTCATGGATGAGATAGGCGGCGTAGGCGTTGCGCGAGAGGAATCTCGCCAGCCCGCCCTGGCGATTGGCGTAGCGCCGGAAAAGGTAGAGCAGCCCGATGCACATGCTCAGGCACAGAAACGACTCCCACAGTGCATAGGCGAGGGCCTGCCAGTGCCAGCCACCCAGGAAGAGGGTATCATCCGTGACGGCGCCGCCAGCCAGTGCCATGACCGGGAACAGCAGGACCAGGAGGATGGCAATCGCCAGCCAGAGGCGGCCCACAGAGTCGGGCAGGCTAAGGAACCAGTTGCGCCGGTAGGCGATCAGCCCGACGACGAACAGCGCGATGTACTGGGCAAAGAAGGGCAATTGCAGGTTCAAGGGTGGGAAGGCCCAGCCCACCGGGCGCCACAGGCGCACCAGGAATGAAGCCACCCCCACGACCAGCGCCAGGAGGGCAATGGAAGCGCTGCCGGGAAACCGCGCCTCCGCGGCCGGTTGTGCCGGGCGAGGCCGGACGAGGAGCCGCCACAGCATGTACAGGAGCGAGAAGATGAGCAGTGTCTCGATGAACCACAGCGGCCCGCCGCCGATGATGCCATAGTCTCTAAAGTACTGACGGGGGAACCAGTCCCACAGGGGTGCGCGCAAGTCCCCGCGCATGGCCAGGCCCGCGTACAGTAGCAGGGGACGGACAATCCAGCAGTAGACTACCAGAGGGATGCCCAGGCGGACCAGGCGGTCCTTGAGGAAGCGGCCGCCCCCCTTGCGATCGTAGGAGCCCGGCACAAAGTAGGCCGAGATGAGCAGGAAAAGGCCCATAAAGTAGGCCTGGTTGACGGCGCAGAACCAGGTGCCGATCGCATTGGTGACGACGTCCTCCCGGCCTTCATTATAGATCCAATCCCCGCTCCCGGCATAGATGACCATCAGGTGGTGCAATATCACCAGGATGGTCAGAAAGACCCGCATATTATCTACAAAGAGCAAGCGGCTGGTCGCCTTGGGCGGTGTGGCTTCCGCGGCAGGCTGGGAGCGGCTTGTGTCAGCTGCATCGGTTTTCATCGGTAGTTCTCCTTTCAAGGAATGGAGACCCTAAGGGTTTGACAAACCCTTAGGGTCTTAGGGGCTTCATCCCGAACAAGGCCCGCAGGGGGCCAACCCGCCTGACGAGCAGTTCATAGATTCCGAGCGTCACCACGAAGGAGCCGACGATGACGGCCAGCATCTTGACGGTGACGCCGGCCTGCCACTGTACGACGTAGAAGGCGATGACGATGATCACGGGCTGGTGGAGCAGGTAGAACGGCACGATCGCTTCCTGGCCGTATTGCAGCCACTTGTTGCTGAAATCCAGGAAGCGCATGCCGACGAACAGCATAAAGAGCGACCAGCACCAGGCATCAATGGGGGCCAGCGTCCAGATCAGGTAGAACCATGGCTCACTTGGTTCCCAGAACCAGGTCTCCCCCTCACCCAACGCGGATATGACCGCCAGGCCCAACAGCGCTACGATCCCGACCGCCAGCGCCAGCCAGCGGTCCCGCCGGATGGCCTGCCAGAAGCGTTCGTCGGCGCAAAAGAGGTAGCCTGACAGGAAAAAGACCAGGTAGTAGCAGAAATCGGCCCAACTGTGTTCATCCGGAAAAAAGGGCCGCAGGCCGAGCTGGGCCACGAGCAGGGGCAGGATGAACAGCAGGATGCCGCCCCGGTGCGCACACAGAGCGGCCAGCCGCGAGATGACGCCCCGGCCGGATGCTCCCTTCAGCCACAGCAACAGGGGCAGCGCGATCAACGAGAAGATGAACAGGTAGCCGAGAAACCACAGGTGGTAGCCCAGAAAATCAGTAAGGGTGGGATTCCACCCTCCCCAGCGGTCTGTGATCTGCAGTTGCAGGCAGGAGCCCACGAACCCTTCGGCCCGCGTCGCAAACTTCCACTCGAAATAGGCCTGGAGGGGTGTGAACAAGGCGCTGCCCACCAGGAACGGGACCAGCAGGCGTCGAAAGCGCTCGCCGACAAACTGGCGGGCGGTGCGCCGCTGGAGGGCGAACCAGGTCCCCGCGCCGGCGAGCAGGAAGAAGAAGGGCATACCCCACGGGGCCAGGAATGCCATGAAGAAAATAGTCGCGGCCACGCTGGCCTGCGCGTTCATAATGTGCCAGTCCCCAGCGGTGAAGGGTTTGGCGGCGTGGAACACAAAGACCATGAACACCGCCAACACGCGCAGCGAGTCGAGATAGTGCAGGCGCACCGGCCCCCGACTGGTGCTGTCTGTTTGTCCTGAAACAACTTGGCCCTGCATAGTGTCCCTCCTTATCTTCATACCCTAAAGGTCTCCGAGACCTTTAGGGTCTTGACCGGCTCGCCGCCTCCTGGAGCTGCGGGGCGGGTGCTTT
>DATKWP010000050.1:0-2417 GCA_035529535.1 Anaerolineae bacterium
CCCTTGTAGTAGGGGCAGGTGAAGGGGCAGCCCTCCGGCGTGATGGTGCGCTTTTCCAGGATCTGTTCCATGTTCGCGTAGACGTGCCAGCCGGAATCGGCCACCACCTTGGTGCCCAGGTCCTGGGCGATCCGGCGGGCAATCTCCTCGCTGGGCAGAAACACGGTGAGCAGCGTCGCGCACTCGCCGTCGGGGTCGGGAATCTCACGGAACTCGAGGCCCGGCAGGTCCGCAATGGCCTCCTTGAAGCGCCGCTTGTTGGCCCGCAGGTGGGCCAGGATGTCGTCGGCCTTGCGCAGTTGGGCCAGCAGCACCGCCGCCGCCAGTTCCGTCATGCGAAAGTCCAGCCCGACGAAGGGCCGTCGCCCGATCTCGACTCCCGTGCGCAGGGGTGTGTGTCCCTGGTCGTGGAAGCCGAAGAAGCAGCGATAGGCCGTCTCGTCGTCGGTGACGACCATGCCTCCATCGCCGGCGGTGATCGTTTTATAGACGTTGAAGGAGTAGGTGCCGGCATGCCCGATGGAGCCCAGCCGCCGCCCCTTGTAACTGGCACCGAACGCCTGCGCGCAGTCCTCGACGAGGAGCAGTTTGTGCTCGTCAGCGATAGCCTTGAGTTCGTCCAGGCGGGCCGGGTTACCGAGCATGTGCACGACCATGATCGCCTTGGTGCGCGGCGTGATCTTGCGCCGCACGTCGAGGGGGTCCAGGTTGAGCGTGCGGTCCACCTCGGCCAGGATGGGGATCGCGCGGGCGTAGATGATGGACGACATGCTGGCGATGAAGGTGTAGCCGGGCACGATGACCTCGTCGCCCGGTCCGACGCCCAGGCCGCTCAGCGCCACCAGCAGGGCGGTGGTGCCGGAGTTGACGGCGACCCCGTAGCGCACGCCGGCGAACGCGGCCACCTCCTGCTCCAACTGGTAGACCCTGGCCTTGAAAGCCGGGTTGTCCGCACTGCCATAGCGGAACAGGTAACCGGCCTCGATCACTTCCAACAACGCTTTCTTTTCCTCTTCACCGATCAATTCCATTCCCGGACCGGGCATTGTTACGGCTCCTTTCTAGTCGGTGGCTGCCCTGAGACGCCCCGAGACGGGGCTACGAGCGTGCCGCGGCTTCCCTGAGACGCCCCGAGACGGGGCTACGAGCGTGCCGTGGTTGCCCTGAGACGCCCCGAGACGGGGCTACGAGCGTGCCGTGGCTGCCCTGAGACGCCCCGAGACGAGGCTACGAGCGTGCCGTGGCTGCCCTGAGACGCCCCGAGACGGGGCTACGAGCGTGCCCTGGCTGCCCTGAGACGCCCCGAGACGGGGCTACGAGCGTTTCGGGTCTTGTTCATTGTTCATTGCCTCATTGTTCATTGCATCGTCGTCTCAGTCATTGTACAACAGGGGGAGAACCTGCGCGTGCGGATCTCCCCCTAGCCTTTTCCAGGCCTCGGCGAAGATACGGCGCACCTCCTGGATGGCCGCCTGCGGAGGGCGATAGTCGTACCTGTCCAGGCGGGAGCGCAGTTCTTCCCGCACACGCTCGCGCTCTGGCTTCCCCCTACCGGTCTGGAAAGTATGCCACGTGGTCCGGTCCAACAGGCGGGGGAACCAATACGTATCCTGGTAGTGGTCCAGGGTGGTGTCCACGCCGGCGTACCCACTGCTGATGCCCTCCCGGATATCCTCAACCCACTGCGCTGCCGCCTGGGGCGGGATGCCGCGGGCCAACTGCTCCAGAGCGTCACGCAGTTCGCAATCCAGTACCATCTGTTCCGGGCTGAAGATGTCGTCGAAACTCATCACGCCGGCGTAGTGCAGATCGTTGCAGCCTGTCATCACGCCAAAGGTGCCGGCCAGGCCTTTCTCCAGGCCCGCCTGGGGGCCGGGCCGCTTGGCCTGCGTGCTCAGCATCATGGAGTAGCCAGCAGATGGCTCATAGTAACGGGTGATCTGGGCGCTCGCCCAGTACATCCACGCGCACTCGGGCATCCCGCCGACGGCGCTGAACGTGCGCAGGTCAAAGGGAAACATGCCGATGCTGACGTGCACGGGCTTACCCCCACCTATCAGGTGGAGCGTCACAGCGCCGCCGAGTGCCTCGGCGATCGAGAGTACCCAGGCAGAGCGAAGCCGGATCGGCGCCGTGGCTCCCACCATCGGATAGGTCGTCACCCAGAAGCGCTTCCAGCGCGCGGCGTGACGTACCGCCACGTCGAACTCGTAGCCGGAGAGGCGCAACGGGCTGACGGAGAACATCCCCCCGCTCTCGAGCGGGTCACCGAACGCCTCGGCCATCTCGAACAGATAGTCCAACGCCTCGGGCGGGTTGAGCGTGTCCAGCGTGACGTGGCGCGTGAACTCGGCGCCGATGCGGTACTCTACGAGGGCCTGCAGTTGGTAAGGGACGTCCCTGGGCACACCGGGCAC
>DATKWP010000051.1:0-5462 GCA_035529535.1 Anaerolineae bacterium
CTGGCCTTCGCGCACAGCCGGGGCGAGCAACGGGTGGACCAGGAAACCCTCAACCAGCGCCGCGCCCAGTTCGAACTGTACCGCACCCAGAACCCGCCGCCCGAACTCATCTGGTACGACCCCCTCACCCTGCACTGGCGACCCGCGCTGGAGCAAGAACAAGAGACCGCCGGTGCAGCCACCCGCCTGCAAGGCATCGCCGCCAGCGCCGGCAGCGGCCCCGTCGAAGGCATCGCCGTCGTCACCAACGACCCACTCGACGCCGGCAGGCGGCTCCTCGAACTCACAGGACCCGTCATCCTCGTCACCCGCCTGACCGACCCCGCCTGGTCCAGCCTCTTCCGGCGCTTGAGCGCGGTCGTGACCGAGTTGGGCGGGGTGATCTCGCACGCCGCCATCGTCGCGCGGGAGAACGGCCTGCCTGCCGTCGTCGGTGTTCCGGAAGCCACGCGCCGCATCCGCAATGGCCAACGGTTGCGCGTAGATGGCGCTACGGGTATTGTGGAGGCCCTGGAGTGAAGACGATACTGTTTACCCCCTGGAAAGAAGAAGGAGACGAGGAGCGGCCGATCCCTGCGGTAGACTTGCTCGGTGGCAAGGGGTACGGCCTCTATTGGCTGGCCGCCAACCGCTTCCCGGTGCCCCCCACCTGGGTGCTCAGCACCGCCGCCTTCGACATGGTCGTGCAGCGGGCCAAACTGACCAAGGCCATCGCCAAGATCGGCAAGGTCCTGGATGGCCTCACCGACGATTGGGCAATGGTCCAGCACACCATGGAGGCGCTGGAACCGCAGCGAGTGGAGGTGGCGCAGGCACTGCGCCACGCTACCATGCCCGACCGGGTGGGCGCGTACCTCTCCGACCTGCCGCTGGCGGTCGAACAATGGGCAGTCCGCTCTTCGGCTACCGTCGAGGACAACCCCCGCCACACTTTCGCCGGCCAGTTCCTCTCCTTGCTCTCCGTGCCGAAAGGATTGGCCCTCTGGGATGCCATCCGCCAGGTCTGGTCGTCCAGCTTCGGGCGCGGAGCCCTCTCCTATTGCACCCAGCACAAAGCGCCGCTCCCCCAGATGGCCGTGATCCTCCAGCCGATGGCCCCCATCACGGCTGAGGACCACTCCGGCGTGGCCTTCAGCCACTCCCCCGTGGACGCCTTGCCGGGAGTGCTGATCCAGGCCGCTCCTGGCACCGGCCAGGTCGTCGTCGGTGGTTATGGCGGCGACATCTACAGCGTGCAGGGCGAACAGGTCCAGGTCCAACCCATGCCCCCTTCTGAGATCCGGGTCACCGGCCCCGAGGGCTACACCACACCCCAGCCTCCTCCGGCGGGCCTGGCCCTCACGCAGGAGGAAGCCCGCGCACTGGCCAGGTTGGTCCTGGCGGCCGCCGAGCGCTGGGGTGGACAGATCAACGTGGAGTTCATCTGGCGCAAGGGCGAAGGGCTGACGCTGGTCCAGGTCCGTTCGGCCCGGTAGCCACTTGATCGCAGCCGCTAGAAGGCAACCTCATTGTCTATGACACAGGACTATCTCACAGAACTGCTGACCGTGTACTGGTTCGCTCCGCCGGTGGCATTGTGGCGAGCAGTTGAGTTGCGCGTAGCGGCGGAAGAGGCGCAATACGAGCACCCGCTGCTCGACCTCGGCTGCGGCGACGGCCTGGTCGGCCGGGTGATCTTTGGATCGGGCAGCACCGTGGACGTGGGGCTTGATCCCTGGGTCGAGCAACTGCGCCAGGCCGCCCAGTCAGGCGTCTATCGCCACGTGGACCTGGCCGATGGCCGCCACCTGCCCTATGCCAGCGGCTCCTTCGCCACCGTCGTCTCCAACTCGGTCCTGGAACACGTCCCGGACGTGCAGCCAGCCCTCCACGAAGCGGGGCGAGTGCTCCGTTTCGACGGTCGCTTCGTCTTCACCGTTCCCTCCGACGCCTTCCGCCACCACCTCGACGGCTACGCCCGGCGCATGGCGGCTGGCGACCTGCGCGGGGCCGAACGGTACGCCGACGCGGTAGACGCCCGCCTGGAGCACTATCACTATCACACCCCCAGCGAATGGCAGCGCTTGCTGGCCTCCGCCGGGATGACCATGCTAAAGGCCCATTACTACATACCGGCCGCGGTCGAGCACCTGTGGGACCGCATGAACGCCCGCTACGGAATCGGGCAGCGCTGGTCGGCCTGGAGGCTGCTGGTTTCCCCTCGTCTCCGGCCTCTGGGCTACCAGGCCCTCTTACGTCGCCTCGTCGTGCGCAACCTCACCCAGCGTTGGCGACCCTACTACGAGATGGACGTCCCCCCTGGCGACAAGGGCGGCGGCCTGCTCATCGTCGCCCGCAGGGAAGATTAGCGCATCGCAAATGGCAAATCGCAAATCTCCAATCCCCAATCCCCAATCTGCAATCTCCATTCTCCATTCTCCATTCTCCATTCCCTCTCCTGATACTTGGGACCGTTTCGTCGTCAGCCACCCTGCCGCCCACGTCCTCCAGACCAGCCCATGGGGAGCGCTCAAGGCCCAGTTCGGGTGGGCCGCTGAACGTGTGGCGCTCACCGATGGGGACGCCATCGTCGCCGGAGCCCAGGTGCTCTACCGGCGCTTGCCGGTTGGGCTGGGTCACCTGGCCTACGTCCCCCGCGGCCCGCTGGTGGATTGGGCTGCCGAGGAGCAAGTGCGTGCACTTCTAACAGCACTCGACCACGCGGCCCGTGCGCGGGGCGCCATCGCGCTCACGATCGAACCCGACCTGCCCGACGAACCGCTCCACCGGGAGCGCTTGCAGGCATTCGGCTTCCACCCTGCCCCGTTCAACGCCATTCAACCTCGCCGGACCCTCGTCGTGGACATCTCTTCCGGCGAAGAAGCGACCCTGGCGGCGATGAAGTCCAAGACGCGCTACAACGTGCGGCTGGCGGCCCGCAAGGGGGTGATGGTGCGAGAGGCCGCCGAGGCCGACCTCCCAACCTTTCACGCGCTGATGGCCGCCACCGCCGCGCGGGACCAATTCGGCATCCACACCCCTGCCTACTACGAGGCGGCCTACCAACTGTTCGTGCCTCGCGGCTGGGCGCGCTTGTTGCTGGCCGAGGTGAGCTCACAGCCGGTGGCGGCGCTCATGGCCTTCGCCCTCCCTCCGCAAGCCTGGTACTTTTACGGAGCCTCCGCCGACGCCCACCGCGAAAAGATGCCCACCTACCTCCTCCAATGGGAAGCGATGCGTTGGGCCAGGTCCCTGGGCTGCACTGCCTACGACCTGTGGGGCGTCCCTGACGAGGATGAGGCGACCCTGGAGGCACACTTTACCGAGCGCGAGGGGGACCTGTGGTCCGTCTACCGCTTCAAGCGCGGCTTCGGCGGCCGCCTGGTGCGCAGCGTCGGCGCCTGGGACCGCGTCTACGCCCCCGCCCGCTACCGCCTATACCGCTGGCTACTCCGCATCAGATCAGAAACCCGGTTTCTCAACCCACGAACATGAAACCACACCCCACGCAACACGCAACACGCAGCACGCAACACGTTTCACGTTTCACGTTTCACGTTTCACGCCTCTCGCCTCCCGACTGGAACTCCATTCTCTCCACCCTCCCCACCCCCCACGTCCTCCAAACCTGGGAGTGGGGCGAGTTCAAGTCGCGCTATGGCTGGCGGCCGGCCCGCTACCTGTGGCTGGAGGGTGAGCACCCCCGCGCCGCCGCCTCGCTGCTCACCCGCCGCCTGGGCCGTCTGCCCCTGGCCGTGGCCTACGTTCCCAAGGGGCCGGTGCTCGACTACGGAGACGCCGCCCTCCTGGACCAGGTGTTGAGCGACCTGGAGCACACAGCCCGGCAGGCGCGGGCGCTGTTCGTCAAGATAGACCCCGACGTACGGGCCGGCACCGCCGCAGGGAACGGTGTCGTCGAACTGCTGCGCCGCCGGGGCTGGCGTCCCTCCCGCGAACAGGTCCAGTTCCGCAACACCGTCCTGCTCGACCTGACCCGCAGTGCCGACGACATGCTGGCGGCGATGAAGCAAAAGTGGCGCTACAACGTGCGGCTCGCCGCGCGCCAGGGGGTCACCGTACACCTCGGCACGCCGGCCGACCTGCCGCTCCTGTACGACCTGTACGCCGAAACCGCCGCCCGTGACGGCTTCGTCATCCGCCCACGAGAGTATTACCGTGACGCCTGGGGCGCCTTCATCGAGGCCGGCCTGGCCCAGCCGCTGATCGCCGAGGTGGCCGGGGAACCGGTGGCCATGGTCATCGTGTTCCGCTTGGCCGGCCGGGCGTGGTATATGTACGGCGCGTCCCGCTCCGCCCATCGCGACAAGATGCCCAACCACCTCCTGCAATGGGAAGCCATGCGCTGGGCGCAGGAGCGGGGCTGCACCGTCTACGACATGTGGGGGGCACCAGACGTGCTGGACGAAGCGGACCCGCTGTGGGGCGTGTACCGCTTCAAGCAGGGGTTCGGTGGGGAATTCGTACAGCACATCGGGGCCTGGGACTTTCCTGCCTCACGCTCCGGCTACTGGTTCTACACCGTCGTCATGCCCGGCGTGCTGTCGGCGATGCGCTGGCGATACTGGCAGCAGACCGACTCCAACACCTGATCGTATTGCGGCCCCAGCTCTGCCCAATCGAAGCGCGCGACGACGGGACGCAGCGCAGCCGCCACCGCGTGCGCCTGTTCCAGATTCGCCAGCGCCCACCGCAGCCGCGCTACCAGTCCCTCGAAATCCTCGTACAGGCAGCCCTCGTGGTATGCCGGCGGGACCAGTTCCGGGTACGCCAGGCGGCGAGGCAAGATGGGGAAGCAACCGCAGTAGATCGCCTCGACCACCGCCACGCCGAAGAACTCGTGCAGCGCGGTGCTGACCACCACGTCGGCCTGGCACAGCAGGGCCCCGTACTCCCTCGCCCCAGCGTAGCCAAAGTGAACCACCCGCGCCCCCAACCGCTCCCGCGCCTCCTCGAACTCAGGCGCACTCTGGCGATAACTCTTGCCTGCCAGCGCCACCCGGAAATCCACCCCCTCCTCGGCCAGCGCGTACAACGCCCGGAAGAAGGTCTGCGGGTCCTTGTCGTACTCCCAACGCTGGTTCCACAGGATCAGGGGAGGGGCAGGGAGCAGGGAGCAGGGAGCAGGGAGCAGGTCGAAGCGCCGCAGGTCACAACCTACCGACAGCACGTGTGCCCTGGCCCGCACCTCTGCGATCCGGTGGACGTGCCCGTAATCGGGAAAGTGCTTGAGCAAGCGGGGCAGTTCCTCGAACCACTCCTCCAGGTGATACTGAGAGTTGAACAAGACCCGCTCGGCGGCGAGCATTGAGAGCCAGTTGATCATGCCGTAGGTCAGATCGCGCTTCTGGCCAGGCGGGAAGAGATAGGTCAACTGGTTCTCGTGGCAATACAGGACAGCCGGAACGCCCACCAGAAAATCACGGGCCAGCCCCAGAAAGGCGGGCAAGTTGACCATGTCCGAG
>DATKWP010000052.1:0-23692 GCA_035529535.1 Anaerolineae bacterium
ATCTGGGCAAACAGCGCCGCCAGGCTGGCACCGAATCCAAAACCGACCAGGGGATCGGGATTCCTGAAGAAAAAGTACAAGACAGCCAGGACCACCAGGCTAAACCCGATGATGGAAAAGCCCATCACCGAACCACCGAAAACGGCGGTCAAGAAGGCCCTCTGCGGCGAAGTGAAGGCCTCTGCGGCCGTCTTCCCATTCGCACGGATGGCAGCGTTCATCCCCAGAAAAGCAGTGCTCAGGGAAGTTAAGACGCCCAGGACAAAGGTCACGGCCACCCACGTGCCGAGGAAACGCCAGATGATGACTGCGATGAAGGGTGTGATCAACAGGATCGTGCGGAGTTGCCGGGACAGGTAGGTCCTGACGCCCAGCGCAATGTCGCCGACAATCTCCACCATTCTGGCCGAGCGGAGGTTCACGTTTCGGAGCCCCCATAACAGCCGAACGGCCACGAAGATGGCGAGAAAACCGCTGAATACCGGGATTAGAAGCAGGGACATGCCTACCTCGTCAGGAATGTCGCACAAGCGAGCCACACGGTGAGCCTACCTGGCCACTTCGAGGTGGCCCAAGAGAACGGCGAGCGAGGACACTTGCGAAGCATGCACCAGGGCCAATACCTCATCGGCTGGTTGCAGTATTACGTCACCACGCGGGATGATGACCTGGCCTTTGCGGATAACGGCAGTCAGCACGCACTCGGTGGGCAGGCTAAGGTCGGCAAGCGCCTTCCCCACCACCGCAGATTCAGGATCCACCTTCTCTTCTACCAGTGAATACTGCCCCTTGCGCAACTTGAGCAAGGTCATCATGTCTCCCAGCGACATTTCCTCGGCGATCAGGTGGGCCATCAAGTCCGCCTGGTTCAACGCCACGTCCACTCCCATCTCCGGGGTGAACATCCAGGCATTCTTGGGGTTGTTCACGCGGGCAATGGTACGAGGCACACCGAACTCAAAACGCGCCAGGGTGGTCGCCACCAGGTTGATCTCGTCGTCGCCGGTCATGGCTGCCAGGACGTTCGCCTGGCGGATGCCGGCGGTCTCCAACACGTTGGGGTCTGTACCACTGCCCAACACGGCTGTGCCTGCGGGCAGGTCTTGCTGTAGCCGGGGCATCTCCTCCCGCCGCTCCTCGATCACCTTCACCCGATACCCATCGGCCAGGAGCAGCGAGGCCAGGTACGTACCCACCTTGCCTCCGCCCACAATGATCACGCTCATCGCCATCTCAGCTCCTCCTTGCCTTACGCCAGCCCCAGCAATCCCTTGAGACGGTTGACGGACGTCGCCAACACCGCCAGGTGCAACTGATCCCCCTCCTGGAACACTGTACCCAGCGTGGGCAGAAAGGTTTTGCCGCCCCGGGTGACTGCCACTACGTGGATCTCGCCCAGGATCATCAAATCGTTCACCGTCCGTCCGACCAGCAGCGGCGGCGCTTCTGCCTCGATCAGTTCTACGTCGCCACTCCCCAGGCTCAGGACCGTTTCCAAGGAAGAATAACAGAGCAACTCGGCGATGTGGTGAACGCCCCAGGTGACGGGGGAGATGGTCTGTAGGCCCAACCGCCGATAGATTTCAGCCTTGCGCGGGTCGTACAAACGGGCCACGACCCGTGGCACCCGAAATACCTGGCTGGCCATGCGGGCTGCCACCACGTTGGCCTCGTCGCTGACTGTGACCGCCGCCAGGCCATCGGCCCGCTGGATGCCCGCCCGCAGCAGCACCTCCCGGTCGAAGCCGACACCGACGATCGTCTGGCCCTTGAATACCGGGCCCAGGCGCTCGAACGCGGTCGAGTCACTGTCCACCACCGTCACTGAGTGGCCTTGCAGGCTCAAGTCCTGCGCCAATCCGGCCCCCATGCGGCCACAACCGATGACGATAATTCTCATCGCCCACCTCCCCGTAGAGCGGCTTCACCACGTGCTCAACAGGAAAACTCACAAGCGAAAGGAGTGGCCCCCGTAAGACCACCCTTGACGAGGCATTCTACCACGTCTTCCGTACAACGTCAATGGCCATCTCTGTGGGCTGCCACGCTGATCGCATCCCCCTTGACAAGGCCCTGCCCAAGTGCTACAATCTCCTTAATGCCGACCGCCGCCGGCTCCGCTTTGGCGGCGTTGCTGTTTCTGCTGGAGGGATAGGTTGAGCCAGGAGACGATTGCCCGTATATTGGCCATCGAAGAAGAAGCCGTGAGGATCCACGACGATGCGCAGCGTCAGGCCGCACGCATGGTCGAAGAGGCCCAGAAATCAGCCGCCACGTTGCGTGAGCAGACGATCTCCCAGGCCCGCCAACAGGCCAGGCAGATCGTCGCGACAGGCCAGGAGCAGGCCGACGCCGAGCGGGCACGCATCATCGCCCAGGCCGAGGCGGAGGCCCAAGGCATGGAGGCGACAGCCGCGCATCACCTGGAACGCGCCGTCAACTTCGTGCTCAAGCAGGTTGCAGGAGGTGAGTAAGACCCATGTCCGTGCGAGGTGTCACGGCCTACTCGCTAGTCCACGCGACGGCGCGTGCGCTCTATTCGACGATGCTGACGCCGGAGACGTGGAACGCGTTGATCCAGGCGCAGGACCTGGACGCCGTCCTGATCTTGTTATCGAAGACGGTGTATGGCCCCTATCTTCAGATCGAGCGCCAGGCACTGACCCCTCGTCGCGCCGTCTATCAGATCCGATGGCACCTGGCCGACGTTTACCAGAAACTGATTCGCCTGACGCCGGAACCCGGCTGTCAATTGCTGCTCCAACTCTGGCGACTCTATGAGGTGGACAACCTGAAAGCCACGCTGCGCGGTATTGAGACGGGTGCATCCTGGGATCAGGTCCGCCATCTGCTCTCCCCGATGACCCGCTATATCACCCTGACCTCAGCCAACATGGAAAGAATGGTCCAGACCGGCGACGTGACACGGGCCATCGAGCGCATACGTCATACGCCCTACTACGATACCCTCGCCCACGCCCTGGAACGTTACCAGGCCGAAGGGAACCTGTTCCCGCTGGAGATCGCGCTGGACCTGGACTATCGCCGCGGGCTGTGGCAGAGCATCCACCTGCTCGCAGGCCGGGATCACGAACAGGCACTGCGCACAGTGGGTACCGTGCTCGACGTGGACAACTTGCTGTGGGCCATCCGCTTCCGCGTCTACCACCGCCTCTCGGAGCAAGAGATCATCAACTACACGCTGCCCTTCGGCTATCAGGTGCACGACGAGGATATTCGCGCCATCGCGCGCGGCGCCGACATCGCGCAGGTGGTAGCACGCATTTACCCGGACATCGGCGGGATCAGGCAGTTTTCGGAGCAGCCCAGCACAAAACTGGCAGCGCTCGAGTCGGCTCTCCAGCGCCACATCGTCGAAATCTGCCGGGCGGCCTTTATGGGCTACCCTTTTCACATTGGTATTCCAGTGGCCTACCTGCAACTGAACGAGTACGAGATCAGGGATTTGACAGTGTTGATCGAGGCCAAAGACTCACGCCTTCCAACAGAAGCATTTGCGCCCATGCTGGAAATCCAGCCGCTATCTGGCTGGACGGAGCAGAGGTAAGCATGTTTCGCTCACAAGCGATGAGCAAGGTCGAACTGATCGTGCCAGAGCACGACGTCGTGCCTGTGACGGAAGCCCTGGCCGCCTCGCGTGTCTTTCACCTGGCGGCAAACGAGCACATAGGTGCTGACAGCACCTCTCGCCAGGCCAGCGAGTGGCAAGAACGGGCTACTACCTTCGCAGATCTCGAACGGCGCATCCTGACCGTGATGGAAGCACTCGGTGTGGACGCCGGCCCTCCTCCACCCGAAACCCCTCACCTCATCTGGCCCGCAGTCGCTGAGACGGACGTGGAACACCTGGAACAGGAAGCGCAGGCGCCGGTCCAGGAATTGGAGGAGGAACAGCGCAGGCTGGCCCAACTACAGCGTGAGGTCAGCCAGTTGGAACCCATCGTGGGATTAGGTATAGACCTGAGCATCCTGCGCGGCACGCACTACACCTTTGTGATGCTGGGTACGATGCCCGTCACCAACATCGAACGGCTGCAAAGCAGCCTCGAACACATCCCTTTCGTATTGATCACGCTGCGCAGTGCAGAGCACCTGGCAACTGTCGTGCTCTTTGGCATGCAGCGGGACGCCGATGTACTGAACCGCGCCGCCCGCAGCGCCTACCTCAACCCAATCAAACCGCCAGAGACCTACCGGGGCACTCCAGCTGAAGCCATCGCCGCCCTGCAGGCCGGCATTGAGCGTACACGCCACCACATTGAGGAACGCCAGGCCACGATTGAGCATCTGCGCGAGATGCGCATACGCCACCTGCATCACCTCTTGTGGCGGGTACGCGCCAGCCGCACACTGGTCGAGACCATCGCCCGCTATGGCCGCTTGCGCTACACGTACCTGGTCGCCGGTTGGGTGCCCGCTTCCCAGGTACCGATGCTGGAGCAGAAAGTCAAACAGGCCTCGGCCCAGGTGACGATCGAAGTCAACTCCCCCCGAGCCGTGGATGAAGAACCGATTCCGGTAGCACTCGATAATCCTCCCTTTCTCAGGGCCTTCCAGGGCCTGGTGACCAACTATGGGTACCCCCGCTACGGCGAACTGGATCCCACACCTGTGTTGGCGCTCACTTTCCCTCTCGTGTTCGGCCTCATGTTCGGCGACGTGGGACACGGGTTGCTGCTGGCCCTGGCAGGACTGCTAATCGCCAGCCGCACGGTGCGCGCGTTACGGGGGCTCGCCAGTCTGGGAGCGGTGCTCGTCGCCTGTGGCATCACCTCGATCCTCTTCGGCTTCCTCTACGGCAGCATCTTCGGCTTCGAGGAAGTACTCAAACCGCTATGGATACAGCCGCTCAAGGATATCATGGCTATCCTGCTGGCCACCGTCGGCATCGGCGTGGGATTGCTGAGCCTGGGGATGGTCCAAAACATCGTCAACGCAGCGCTGGAACGTCGCTGGGGGCATCTGCTCTTCGATCATAATGGCCTGGCCGGGCTGGTGTTCTACTGGTCGTTGATCGGACTCGCCGCGAGAGCCTTCATGAGCAGCCTGCCCGTCAGTCCGATGCTGCTCGTCGCCCTGGCTGCGGTGTTCGGGCTGGTCGTAGCCTTCGCCGAATTGCTGGAAAACCTGCTCCAAGGCCACCGGCCACTCATCGAAGGCAGCCTCGGCACGTACCTGATGCAGGCGTTCTTTGAGCTGTTCGAGACCGTGATTGGGCTGCTGAGTAATACCCTCTCTTACGTCCGCATGGGTGCTTTCGCTGTGGCGCATGGCGCTCTGAGCCTGGTCGTCTTCATCCTGGCCGGAATCATCAGCCCGGCGCACGGCGTGGGATACTGGGTCGTCGTGGCCCTGGGAAACCTGTTCGTCATCGGTTTCGAGGGCATGATCGTAGGGATTCAGACGTTACGCCTGGAATACTATGAGTTTTTCAGCAAGTTCTTCTCCGGCAACGGCGTGCGGTTCCGGCCGCTGACGCTGATCCAGAGAGGACAAGAATGACATACGGCGATTTCGCCGCTGAATCTAGCAGGAGGGACGGACGATGATTTTGATAATCGCTTTACTCGCCGGACTGATGCCACTCATGCCAGCCTTCGTGTATGCGCTCAGACGACGATGGCGTGCGCCCGCTCAAGCGACCCGCCGCATGGTGCTCGGCCTGGGCAGCTTTAACCTGGCGCTGGCATTGATGATGGTGGGCCTGGGGCTGGTCTGGCTCTTCGCGCCTGGGGCCGTTCAGGCCGCAGGACTGGCGCAGCAGGCCAGTAGCGACCCCTATGCGTCGCTCGCCGCCGCGCTGGCGGTGAGTGTAGGCTCCCTCAGCGCGGCCTATGCCGTGAGCACTACCGGCTCGGCGGCCGTCGGGGCCATCGCCGAAAAGCCGGAAGTGTTCGGTCGGGCCCTGATCTTCGTCGGCCTGGCCGAAGGTGTCGCCATCTACGGGCTGATCATCGCTTTCATGATCGTCGGTCGGTGACATGAAACTGATGGTCATCGGCAACCAGGACGCCGTGTGGGGCTTTGCCCTCGCTGGCGTGCGTGGGCGGATCGTGACCACGGCCGAAGAACTCAACCGCGCCCTCGACGCAGCCATGGCCGACAAGGAAGTCGGCATCGTGCTGGTGACTGAGGACGCGGCGAACCTGGCCCGCCAGCGGGTGGACACGGCCATGGTACGCAGCACAGTCCCGCTGGTGGTGGAAATCCCAGGGCCGGCGGGACCACGGCCCGACCGGCCACCGCTCAGTGAAGTGATCCGACGGACGATTGGAGTAAGGATATGAGTCCAGACCCGGTTAACATTCCGACTCTCGAGAGCGCCATTATGGAGGAGGCTAGAGAGGAAGCTAGGCAGATTCTGGCCGACGCCCAGGCCCAGGTTCAGGACATACGCCAACAGGCGCAGGCTCAGGCCGACGCTGAACGAGACGCCATCTTGCAGCGAGCCCAAGAGGAGACCAAGGCCTTGCGGGAACATACGGTGGCGGCAGCACAACTGGAGGCCCAGGCGCTGAAACTGAAACGGCGCGAGCAGTTGCTGCAACGGGTCTTTACCGACGCACGCCAGCAATTGGCTTCCGTGTCGCAGTGGCCAGACTACGAGCAGATCGTGCGGCGCCTGGTGCGCGAAGCGGTGGAGCATTTGAGCGCTGATGAGGCCCTGGTGCGGGCCGCAGCGGGGGCGCAGCAGGTGCTGGATGACAAAACGCTGGCCGATCTGGGGAGAGAATCGGGCGTGCACTTGCGCGCTGGCGAACCCCTTGCCCACTCCACCGGCGTCGTGCTGGAAACCCTCGACGGCCACCGGCGACTCGACAACACGCTGGAAACCCGGCTGGACCGCATGCAGGAAACCTTGCGTACCGCCGTCTACCACATTCTGATGGAAGAAACGCCGTGAGCATACAGATAGGTCAGGTGATCTGGGTAAACGGCCCGGTAGTGCGCGCCCGGGGCTCGCAACAGGTCGGCATGCTCGAGGTAGTCGAGGTCGGAGACGAACACCTGGTGGGCGAAGTCATCGGCCTGGAGCGAGACGTGATCACGATCCAGGTGTACGAGGAAACGTCGGGCTTGCGCCCTGGCGCGCCGGTCTACGGCACCGGCGTCCCGCTATCCGTGGAGTTGGGTCCCGGCCTGCTGCAATCCATCTTCGACGGTATCCAGCGCCCGTTACCGGTGCTGGAACTGCGCAGCGGCACCTACATCGGACGGGGCATCAAGGTCACCCCACTCTACCGCAAACAAAAGTGGGCCTTCACGCCCCGCGCGGAGCCGGGAGGTCTGGTGCAGGGGGGCAGTGTTCTGGGAAGCGTGCCGGAGACTCCATTGATCGAGCACCGGGTCATGGTACCACCTGACGTCTCGGGCCGGCTTATCTGGGTCGCACCGCCGGGAGAATACACGATCGAGGAGCCGATCGCCCGTCTCGTCCCCCTGGATCGAGAACAGGGGGGAGAAGAAGGGACCGAGCAGCCACTCACGATGCTTCAGCGTTGGCCAGTGCGCCGTCCACGTCCCTACCAGAGCCGTCTCTCACCCACCGAGTTGCTCGTCACGGGCCAGCGTGTATTGGATACGCTCTTCCCATTGGCCAAGGGGGGCGCGGCGGCCATTCCGGGTGGGTTTGGAGCGGGCAAAACCCTGGCCCAGCAGCAGATTGCCAAGTGGAGTAACGCGGACGTCGTGGTCTACGTAGGATGTGGCGAGAGAGGGAACGAGATGACGGACGTCTTACAAGAGTTCCCACACCTCACAGACCCGCACTCTAGCCGGCCGCTGATGGAGCGTACCATCCTCATCGCGAACACCTCCAACATGCCAGTGGCGGCCCGGGAAGCCAGCATCTATACCGGCATCACGCTGGCCGAATACTATCGCGACATGGGCTACGACGTGGCATTGATGGCCGATTCCACCTCGCGCTGGGCCGAGGCGCTGCGCGAGATCTCCGGCCGGCTGGAAGAGATGCCCGCCGAGGCGGGTTACCCGGCTTACCTGGCCGCCCGCCTGGCCGAATTCTACGAGCGCGCCGGCCGCGTGACCACGCTCAACGGCACTCGTGGTTCGGTGAGCGTCATTGGTGCGGTCAGCCCACCCGGCGGCGACTTTTCGGAACCGGTCACGCAACATACCAGCCGTTTCATCCGCTGCTTCTGGGCACTGGATAAAGCCCTGGCCTCGGCGCGCCACTTCCCGGCCATCAACTGGCTCGAGAGTTACAGCGAGTATGCGGACGAGTTGGCCGACTGGTGGGGGGAGCAGGGACACAAAGATTGGCACGCACTGCGCGACCAGACCCTGGGAATCTTGCAGCGTGAGAGCCACTTGCAGCAGATCGTCAAACTGGTGGGACCAGATGCCCTACCCGACGACCAGCGTCTCACTCTGGAGACGGCCCGCCTGCTGCGTGAGGGTTTCCTGCAACAGAATGCCCTCGACGAGGTAGATGCGTACGCAGCGATTGGGAAGCAGATACGTATGCTCCAGATCATCCTTCACTTCCATAGCCGCGCCGCGCGCGTCATCGCCAAGGGCTGCCCCATCGTCGTCATCCACAATCTCCCGATCGTGAACACGTTGATTCGCATGAAGACTACCGTACCCAACGAACAGGTGGCACGCATGGACGAGATTGTCGAGACGTTGGACAGGCAAATGGATGAGCTAGATAGGACGTACTCGTGATGGAGCGTGGAGGGCAAGAGATCATCGGAGTGGCCCGCATTGAGGGGCCGATCGTCGTCGCGGAGAGCGTCGGCGGCGTCGGCTACGACGAAGTAGCCGAAGTCATTGATCCGCAAGGACGTCGCCGCCGGGGCCGGGTCGTGGAAGTCGGGGAGGGCGTGGCGGTCATTGAGGTGTTTGCTGGCACCACCAGTCTCTCGATCAGAGACACCCACGTGCGCTTCCTGGGCCAACCGATGCGCCTGCCAGTGTCTGACGAGATGCTGGGCCGCATCTTCGATGGGCTGGGCGCCCCTATGGACGGCGGGCCGGAGCCACTGGCCGAAGCCTGGGCAGACGTGAACGGCCAGCCGATCAATCCTACCGCGCGTGTGTATCCCCGTGACTACATCCAGACCGGCATCTCGGCACTGGACGGGATGAACACCCTGGTGCTGGGTCAAAAGCTGCCCTTGTTTTCCGGCAGTGGCCTGCCCCACGACCGGCTGGCAGCGCAGATCGTACGCCAGGCCACCCTGCCCACTCTGGCAGGTGAGTCAGAGACCGCCCGGTTCGCCATCGTTTTTGCCGCCATGGGGGTCAAGCACGACGTGGCCGAGTTCTTCCGCGAGTCGTTCGCGGCCAGCGGCGCACTGACCCGCGTAGCCATGTTCCTCAACCTGGCCGACGACCCGCCAATCGAGCGGCTGGTGACGCCGCGCGCGGCATTGACGCTGGCCGAGTTTCTGGCCTTTGAACGGGGCTTACACGTACTGGTGGTACTGACCGACATGACCAACTATTGCGAGGCGTTGCGACAGATCTCCAACGTCCGTGGCGAAGTGCCCAGCCGCAAGGGCTACCCCGGTTATCTCTACAGTGACCTGGCCTCGCTCTACGAGCGCTCGGGGCGTATCAAGGGCAGCAACGGCTCCATCACCCAGTTGCCCATCCTGACCATGCCCAACGATGATATCACCCACCCCGTACCCGATCTGACCGGCTACATCACGGAGGGTCAGATCGTGCTCAGCCGGGACCTGTTCCAGCAGGGCATCTACCCACCCATTGCTGTTCTGCCCTCCCTTTCGCGGCTGATGAAGGATGGGATCGGGGAGGGGCGCACACGATCCGACCATCCACACCTGTCGGCGCAACTCTACGCCGCCTACGCTCACGTGCAGGATGTGCGTGCGCTGGCCTCAGTCATCGGCGAGGAGGAACTGACCACGGTTGACCAACGCTACCTGGAATTCGGCCGCGCCTTCGAGCAAAGGTTCATTGGGCAGGCCGCCACGGAACAGCGCGTCATCGAGAGAACTCTGGACATCGGATGGCAGGTGCTCTCAACCCTGCCCGAAGAGGAACTCACCCGCGTCAGTGGCGAAGAGATGCAGCGGTACTATGGAAAGCAGCGATAGATGGCCCATCTGCGGATCGCACCCACTCGTAGCAACCTGCTCCGCGTACGCCAGACCCTGGCGCTGGCACGCGAAGGCTACGAGATTCTGGACAAGAAACGCGAGGTGTTGACCACGGAACTGGTACACGTGGCGCACGAGGCCGCCATGCTTCAGAGGGCAGTATGGCAGCAACTCGCGGAAGCGTACCAGGCCCTGGAAGCAGCGCGCCTCTCGATGGGCAGGGAACGCCTGGAGTGGGCAGCGCTCTCGGTAACCGAGACCACCGAGGTGGAAATCAGGCTGCACAGCATAATGGGCGTAGTGCTCCCGGCGGTAAAAGCCCACGGGCAGCCGCCGGAAATGCCCTACAGCCTCGGCGACACTACCGTCGCCCTGGACGAGGCGGTCGCCCGTTTCCGGCGCGTCCTGGAAGAGATCCCGGTTCTCTCCGAAACGATGACCACCGTCTGGCGGCTGGCGCGGGAACTGCAGAAGACGCAACGGCGCGTCAACGCGCTGCAGTACATTTTCATCCCTCAGTATGAGGAGACCGTTGCGTTCATCGAGAGCACACTGGAGGAACGTGAGCGCGAGGAGACCTTTCGACTCAAGCGCATCAAGTCGCGGGTCACCCGCCCAGCAGTAGGACCCGCGACACGCGAGTATGAACAGCCCTACCGTGACATCTCAGGCGGCAAATCGCCCATCTATCGCGACGTTGGCGGCGGCAAGCCAACCACACACGAATTTGGCTAGATGAAGGCAGTGCAATCCGAAGGAGGCCGATGGAAGCACAAAGCCCATTTTCCCATATCCTGGTCCCCACCGATGGATCAGAGAACTCGGTCCGCGCTGGCCAACTGGCGGCCCAGATCGCCTCTATGCACGGCGCACAGATGACGCTGGTGTACGTGGTGGACGACATCATCGTGGACGAGATCGCCAGTGCTACTTTAAAGAGCACAGAGACGATAGGCCGGGAATTGGAAAGTAAAGGACAGCGTTACCTGGATTATCTGGCCCGCCTGGCCCAGGACAGGGACATCCCGTGCGAGCAGGTGATCCGGCGTGGTATCCCCCACAGCGAGATCGCCAACCTGGCCCGTGAGCGGATGGTAGACCTGATCGTCATTGGACGAGTCGGTCGCCGTGGGCCACGCGGTCTCCTCGGCAGTGTGGCCGAGCGGGTCATCGAATACGCCCACTGCCCTGTGCTCGTGGTCAGCCAGAATCCCGCCAGATACTGACCATTCTATCAGGCGCTGCTGGAGACAAGATGGCACACAACGACAAACCCACAGTCGGTGGCCTGGTCTGGAACGACCACCTGGCCATGATCAGCATCACAGGTGCGCCGCCACACCGAGACGTGAGCGGCATGCTCCTATCTGTATTGAGCGATCAGGGAATCAACGTGGAACTCGTCGTGCATCTGGCTGACCTGGCAGGCTACGATGCCATCGTCCTGGGCATCAACCGGCACGACCTGGACGGGGCACGGATCGTGATCGAACACCTACGAGGCGAGATCGAAGGAGTGGCCATCACCAGCGACCCCGACGTGGCGCTGGTGAGCCTCTTTGGACTGGACCTGCGCGAACAGCGCGGCGTCGCCAGCACCATGTACGAGGCGCTGCACGGTCACCACATCAAAATCCGTGCCATCAGCACTTCCCTCTCGACCATCTCCTGCCTGATTGAGGCCCAGGGTCTGGACGCAGCCATCCAGGTCCTGCGTGAGGCCTTCACGTTGCCCTGATGAGAGAATGATGAGTGTGCAGCAGCCTCAGCCTGGCTCCATCGTGCGTATCATCGGCCCCGTGATAGACGTCTCCTTCCCGCATGGAGAGTTGCCGGCCCTGTTGGACGCCTTGATCGTCAAGAACGGCCAGCACCGCATCACGGTTGAGGTCGTGGAGCACCTCGATCGCCGCACGGTGCGCGGCATCGCGATGGAGCCAACGGCCGGGTTACGCCGCAATATGACCGTCGAAGGCACCGGCGCCCAGATCCAGGTGCCGGTAGGAAAGGAGACGTTGGGGCGCGTGTTCAACGCCCTGGGACAGCCCATAGACGAAGGCCCAGCCCTGGGTCAGGTCCAGGTGCGGAACATCCACCAACCGGCACCGGCCTTCGTCCAACAACGGCCCTCGACAGGCGTCTTCGTCACCGGGTTAAAGATCATTGACTTGCTGGCTCCTTACGTGCGCGGTGGCAAGATCGGCCTGCTCGGTGGCGCGGGCGTGGGCAAGACCCTGCTGATCATGGAACTCATCCGTCACACTTCGGCCGAACACCGGGGCGTTTCGGTCTTTGCCGGCGTCGGAGAGCGTACCCGCGAGGGGAACGAACTCTACCTTCAGATGAAGCGCACGGGCGTGCTCAAGGACGCCGTGTTGATCTTTGGGGAGATGAACGAGCCACCGGGGGCCCGCTTCCGGGCAGCGCTCACCGCCCTGACCATGGCCGAGTACTTTCGCGACGTCGAGCGCCAGGACGTATTACTGTTCATTGACAACGTCTTTCGGTACATCCAGGCCGGCGGCGAAGTGTCGGCCCTGCTGGGCCGCATGACCAGCGCCGTGGGCTATCAGCCCACGCTGGCCACCGAGGTAGGGGCGCTGGAAGAGCGCATTGTTTCCACGTCCAGTGGGGCCATCACGTCGGTTCAGGCCATCTACGTGCCGGCCGATGACCTGACCGACCCGGCCCCCGCTTCGACGTTTGCCCACCTCGATGCGACGGTCGTACTCTCGCGCCAACTGGCCAGCCAGGGGTTCTACCCGGCCGTGGATCCGTTGGAGTCGAGTTCACGCCTCCTGGACCCACGCATCGTCGGCGAAGAGCACTACCGGGTAGCGACGCGTGCGCGCGAGATCCTGACGCGCTACAAGGAATTGCGCGACGTGATCGCCATCCTGGGCCTCGAGGAACTGGCCGAGGAAGACCGGCGGCTGGTGCAACGCGCACGCAAGGTGCAGCGCTTCCTCACCCAGCCCTTCGTCGTCGCCGAGGAGTTTACCGGCCAGAGAGGGGTCTTTGTACCCCTGGAAGAGACCGTGCGCGGCTTCAAAATGATCGTGGACGGTGAGCTGGACGACGTCCCGGAACAGGCTTTCTACATGAGCGGTAGCATAGACAGCGTGTTGCGCAAGCAAGAACGCGCTAGTGCGGTCGCGGCCCACTATGGCACGCAGCATGACTAAGACGATGCAACTGGAGGTCCTCACTCCAGACGAGATGGTCCTGAACGCCGACGTAGAGGCGATTCGCGTGCAACTGGCCGACGGTTGGTGGGGCCTCCTGTCCGGGCATGCGCCGTTTCTGGCCCACGTCGTGGCCGGCATCATGCTCTATCGCCAGCAGGGAAACACGCGCTACGTGGCTTTGTACCAGGGCACGCTGGAAGTTCAGCGACGCCCGGCCGGGCCAGATCGGGTGCTGGTATTGACCGCCGCGGCGGAAGAAGGGGAGGACCTGGCCACGTTGGCGCAGGCGCTGGAGGACCAACGCGCCCGACTGGCGAAAATTACCCAGGAAGCCCACATCGAATTCACGCGCGCGCGGATGGCCCTCGAGCGGGCACTGCACGAGGCGAGGGAACTTGCTCCACTCGGGCTTGGTTAGCAGGCCAGGCTCCCGCGCCCGGTAGCGTGGGGGCCGCCTCTGCATCAGCTATGAAGATGGGGAATGCGGATATGGACGGCGAGCGGCCGGACTCTACACCTCAACGGCCCAAGGACGAGCCTGACAGTTTCTGGCAACTGGTCGGCCGGGTGACCATGCTGGGTTGGGACCTGGTGGTGCCCATCGTGGGCGGCGTATTGCTGGGGCGTTACCTGGACGACCGGTTCGACAAGGAGTTCACGTGGACCCTGTCGCTGCTGGCGATGGGCGTGGTCGTGGCGTTCTACAACCTGTACACGATGTACGTGGAACACGGCGACGGTGGGTCGCCCAGAAAACGCACGTGGAAACGTCGCCTGGACGAAGACGAAGAAAGCAGGAACCATGCACAAAAAGATCAGTAGCCCGCTCACGCTCGTACTCCTGATCGCGTTGGTCATCGGCATGGGCGTGATCAGCAACCTGCTGGAAGAGTCAGCCGGCCAAAAGGAAGAACCCGACGTCGCCGCGGAGATCGCGCCAAGCCCTGTCTTCCAGGTGGGCCCGTTGGAGGTGACGACGACGGTCACGAACACCTGGATCATGATACTTCTGCTCGGCGTGGGTGCCTACGTGGCCGGGCGCAACCTGAAACTGCGCCCAGGGCTGGTGCAGAACCTGCTGGAGTGGATCGTCGAAGCCATCGAGAAACTGATCCGCGAGATGGTGGGCGTCGCGGATACCCGGATCTTTCTGCCGGTCATCGGCACCCTGGCCTTTTTCGTCGCCGCCGCCAACTTGCTCGGCCTGCTCCCTGGCCTCAAGTGCCCGACGCTGGACATCAACACCCCCCTCGCCATGGCACTGGTCGTCTTCTTCAGCGTGCCCTACTTCGGAGCCCGTGTGCGCGGCGTGTGGGGCTACCTCAAGCACTACGTGGAACCGATTTTCCTGATGTTGCCCATCGAAATCGCCAGCGAGATCGCCCGCACCTTCTCGCTCACTTTCCGCTTGTTCGGTAACATCCTGGGAGAGGAGATCATTATCAGCATCCTGTTTATCGTGATGCCGCTCTTTGCACCGGTGCCGATGATGCTGTTCAGCATCTTTACCGGCCTGTTGCAGGCATATATCTTTACGCTGCTGACCTGTGTCTACATCGGTGGCGCAGTCAGAGCACACAAATAGCATACAGACCACACAAGGAGAAATAAAATGGATTGGAACAACCTGCCCTGGGACAAAATCTTCATCTTGCTAACGGTCCTCATCTCTGGACCAGGCATCATGATTGGGATCGTCGTGCCTGCCATCGGGCAGATGATCGTCGCCACGAGTGGGCTGAAGGCGATCGCCCGGCAGCCCGAAGCCGGCGATCGCATCAGCAGCATCGTGCTGCTCTCGCTGGCCATGCTGGAGTCACTGGCGATCTATGTGTTAGCTGTCATCCTGATCCTGATCTTTGCCAATCCGATGCTCAAGTACATCATCGGAACCAAGTAACGCACCGGGGTTCGAGCACGTTCGTAGTGCGCGCTTCATCGCGCTTCAGGCGCTGAAGCGCCCACTACAAACCTCCGCCACGGAAGGGGACAGGCAGATCAGGCCAGTGAATATGCGAGGTGGTTATGCTGGACATTAACCTGAGCACGCTGATTCTTCAGATCGCCAACTTTTTCATCATGGCGTATATTCTGACCCGTTTTCTCTTCAAGCCGCTCAAAGAGATGCTGGACCGGCGCGCCAGGCGAGTGACACAGGGGATGGACGAGGCGGAAGACGCCACCCGGGCAGCCGAAGCGGCGCGCTTGGAGTACGAACAGAAGCGCGATAACATCGAGGCGGAGTTTGCCGCACTCAAGAACGAAGCGCGCATGGTCATTGACCAAACGCGACAACAGATGCTCCAGGAAGCCTACGAGGAGATCGAGACCATGCGTGCGCACGCTCGAGATGAGATTGAGCAACAACGGGCCGAAGCGCTGCGCCTGCATCGCAGCAAGATCGGTGAAGTGGTGGCGACGCTCGTCCAGCGCATGATGGTGGACATGCTCAACCCAGACATCCACGACGCTTACCTGGATGCCTTCCTGAATCAACTGCCCACGCTGGGATTGGCCGGGCGCACTGCTGGCAACGGGAAAGAGGCCGTGCCAGCCGAACTGATCACGGCGATTCCCCTGCTCCAGGAAAGGCAGGCGCACGTCACGGCCGCTTTGGAGGAGACGATATCCCAGCCGGTTGACCTGACGTATCGCGTTGACCCCAACCTGATCGCCGGTGCGATGGTCCGCCTCGGCGACACGCTGATTGATGGCAGCCTGCAAGGGCAGATCCAACAGCTGCGCAGCCGGTACGAGGCAGAAATTGGGTGAACAAACCGTGACGACGCCCGCATCCTCTCCACCAGACGACCCCGTATCCGCTGACACTCACCAGCCGCTACACACCGACGACTTGCTCGACCTGATCACCCACCTGGCCGACAGCCGGCCGTACCAACTCCGCCAGACCGAGGTCACGCACGATCTCGAGTCTGAATATCACATTTCGGCGCTACGCGGGCTGGTGGACCAATACCACTACCGCCTGTCGGCCCAAAGCGTGGGCACGGTCAGGCAGGTGGGCGACGGTGTGGCGATCCTATCCGGTCTGAGTGGCGTGATGGTGGACGAGTTGGTCCTGTTCCCCGATGGTACCCACGGCCTGGTACTTGACCTCGACCAGGGCTACGTGGGCTGCGTGCTGCTGGGAACTGACGAGCACATCCACGCTGGCGATATCGTGAGGGAAACGGGCCGGGTGATTGATGTGCCCGTGGGCAAATCACTGCTGGGGCGCGTGGTCAATGCGCTGGGTCAGCCCATTGACGACCGGGGGCCGCTGGAGGTTGAGACGCGACGCCCCATAGACCACCCCGCACCCACCTTCATTCGGCGCACCCCGGTCAGCGAACCGCTGCAAACAGGGATCAAGACCGTTGACTCCGTGATACCACTGGGGCGCGGACAGCGCGAGTTGGTGATCGGCGACCGGCAGATCGGCAAGACCGCCATCGCCGTTGACACGGTCATCAACCAGCACGATCAGGGCGTCTATTGCATCTACGTGTGCATCGGCCAAAAGATGTCCACCGTGGTGCACATCGTGGAGACGTTCCGTGAACATGACGCGCTCGACTACACCACAGTCGTGGTCGCCAGTGCGGAGGAATCTCCCTCGATGGCCTACCTGGCCCCCTATGCTGGCTGCGCCATGGCCGAGGCATTCATGTACGCGGGCAAGCACGTGCTCATCGTCTACGATGACCTGAGCAAACACGCCATCGCCTACCGCCAACTGTCGTTGCTGCTCCAGAGACCGGCGGGGCGCGAGGCCTACCCAGGTGACATCTTCTACCTGCACTCGCGCCTGCTCGAACGGTCCGCCCGCCTATCGGCGGCGCATGGCGGGGGCAGTATGACCGCACTGCCCATCGTGGAGACTCAGGCCGGCAACATCGCAGCCTACATCCCCACCAACCTCATTTCCATCACCGACGGGCAGATCTACCTGACCACGCAACTCTTCAACCAGGCCATCCACCCGGCCATAGACGTGGGGCTCTCTGTTTCTCGCGTGGGCGGTGCAGCACAGAACGCCGCCATGCGCGCCGTGTCCAGCCATCTGGCGCTGGACATTGCCCAGTTCCTCGAACTGCAGATATTCGCCCGTTTTGGCACCGAACTGGACAAGGACACGCGCAGGCAATTGGCCCGCGGCGAGCGAGTACGCGCGATCCTGACCCAGCCTCAGTACGCACCGATGCCGGTCGAGCACCAGGTGGTCGTCATCTACGCCGCGGGGCAGGGATACCTGGACGACGTCCCCATCGAGCAAGTGCGCGGTTTTGAAGCGCGCCTGCTCGCCTTCCTCGGGCAACAGTACTCTGGACTGCTGGCCGAGTTTTCCGCCGGCCACTGGAATTCCACGTTGGAGCAAGACCTGCAGGACAGCCTGGCGCACTTCAAGGAGCACGCATGGCCCAGGTAGCCCACGAGGTCCAGCAACGCCTCAAGACCCTGGAAGAGATTCGCCACCTGCTACGCTCTATCCGAGCCATGTCGGCGATCCGCTGGCGGCGTGCACGCGCGCGGTTACGATCGGCCCAGCAGTACGCTGGCGCTGTAGACCAGCAACTCGCCCTCGTCACGACCTTACCCACACCGTTGACGCGCGATGCGCACCGCCACGTGGGCGGGAGTGGCCCCGGCGCTGGAGGCAGCATGGGGCTGATCGCGTTGACCTCCGACCGCGGCCTGTGCGGCACATTCAACGTCGGCCTGGTGGCCCAGGCCCTGGACTTTATCGAGCGCGAACGAGAGAAGGGGGGACAGATCAAGGTCATCGCTTTGGGCGGGTACGGGGAACGGTTCTTTCGTGCCGCCGGCTGTGAGTTGCTCTACACGCAGCATTTCCCACTCACCCACGCCGTCTCCTTCGCCGAAGCGCGCGACATCGTGGCCAAAGTGAAGCGTCTATATGAAGCCAGGACCTTTAACACGCTGTACCTGATCTACAACCAATTCGTCTCTTTTGGCCGCTACCAGCGAGTCGAGATGCGCCTGCTTCCACCCGACCTGAATAGTATCTGGCGCAAGGCCCGGCAAGCGGCTGGAGATGGCCGCGCAGTCGTGCCAGAAGACCTGATCCTGGGCACGCCGCCGCAAGACCTCCAGGATTTTCTACTGTGGGAACACCTGGCCGTTCAGGTCTACCTGGGGCTGATCGAGTCCATGGTCAGTGAACATGGCGCACGGCTGCAGACCATGGATGCCGCCATCACCAACCTGGACGAGCGCATGGATCAACTGTGGCTCCAATACCACGCCATCCGCCAGGAGGGCATTACCCGGCAAGTCTTGGAGGTGCAAAGCAACACCCAGGCCAGATACCACCGTCGTGCCATCCAGGTTCGTGACCGGCTGGTCAATTGATTTCTGGTGCGGGTTGTGCTATAATCTCAATCGTTGGACGTAGACAGACCATCATTGCAGGAGTTACTCCTGCTGCGGCAGGCGATCAAAATGACATTAAGGGCCAACGTTGTTCCCTCTTTGAATGACGTCAGGGGTGTACTTGGCTCCCCCCTTGGCGTCATCGTTTTGCCAGGGGTATGATCAGGCCCTGGAAGGTATGAACATGCGCGTACACGTAGAATTCCTGGGACTTGCCAGGCTCGCAACTGGACTAAAAGAAACCACGCTAGACCTGGAAAATGGCACGACGTTCCGTGACGTCGTGCGGTTGCTGGGAGTCCGCTACCCGGCCCTGATCGGAAACGTGATCCAACCCGACGGCGAGACGTTGCAGTATCCGAATGCGCTCAACCACAACGTTCAGCGCTTGATTCAAGCGCACCAGATGGACGAGAGCCCGAACGACGGTGATCGAATCATCGTGATGTCCATATCAGCAGGAGGTTAAGAAGATGCTTGGCTATAGTGGGAAGATTCTGCACATTGACCTGACCACGCGCAAGACCCGGGTCGAGTCGAAGCCGGAAGCCTGGTACAAGATCTACATCGGCGGCGTGTCCATGGCCGCCCGGCTGTGCTGGGAGAACATCGAAGTGGGCTGCGACCCGCTCGCTCCCGGCAACCCCATCTGCATCGCGGGTGGGATCTTCGCCGGGACGCCGGTGCCCGTGGGCGGCAAGTACGGCCTGGCCTCCAAGTCGCCGCTGACCGGCTTCCTCGGCGACAGCCTGTCGGGCAGTTGGTTCGCGGTTGCGCTCAAGCGCGCCGGGTGGGATGGCATCGTCATCCACGGGGCCAGCGACGAGTGGGTCAACGTCTTCGTTGACGACGAGCGGGTCGAGTTCCGCAAGGCCTCCCACCTGCTGGGGCTGAACACGTTCGAGACTGAGGAGGCCATCCGTGAAGAGTTGGGCGACGACCAGGTGCGCTCCGCCACGCTCGGCCCGGCCGGCGAAAAGATGGTCCTGTTCGCCAACGTAACCAACGACGGCCGCCAGGCCGGACGCACCGGGCACGGCGCAGTGTGGGGCTCCAAGAAACTCAAGGCGCTTTCGATCCGCGGCACCCACGGCGTGCGGGTGGCCGATCCCGACACGCTGTTGAAACTGTCCTACGACATTTCCAAGACCGCCCAGGGGCCGTACACCCAGAAGTATCGCATCTTGGGCACGTCCTCCAACGTACTGAACATGAACCGGTTGGGGCTGCTCCCCACGCGCAACTACCAGCAGGGTGTGTTCGAGCAGGCCGAACTCATTAGCGGCGAGTACATGTACGAGCACTACAAGGTCAAGACCATCGCCTGCGCGCAGTGCCCCATCGCCTGTGAGCAGATGCGCCGGGCCAAGGATGGGCCGTATGCCGGGGCGATGACCGGCGTCGAGTACGAATCGCTCTATGCGATCAGTTCCAACCTCGGCGTGGGCGACGCGCAGGCAGCGATCAAGCTCATTGACGTCTGCGACGAGAGGGGCATGGATGCTATGAGCGCGGGCGTCACGCTTGGCTGGGCGATGGAGACGTTCGAGCGCGGTGTGTTCACCAAAGAGGATTTCAAATGCATCAAGCACCCGGAGGGCTTTGAGCCGAACTTTGGCAACGCCGAGGCGGCCGTGACACTGGCCGAGATGATCTGCGACCGCGAAGGCATCGGCGACCTGCTGGCGCTGGGCGTCAGAAAGGCCAGCGCCAAGGTGGACGCGGAACGGGGAGCCGAGACCTATAAATGGGCGATGCACGTCAAGGGATTGGAAACCCCCGGCTACGACATGCGCGCGCTGAAAACTTTCGCGCTGGGCGCAGCGACCTGCACGCGCGGAGCCTGCCACAACCGCTCGGCCGCCTACGACGTGGACATCCAGGGTGAAGCGGACCGTTTCACCGTGGATGACACACGGGGCAGGCACGCCAAAGACTCGGAGGAGTACGCCGCCGTCTACGACACGCTGCCACTGTGCAAGTTCATCCGGCGCTGCTTCACCGGCAAGGCCGACAGGTCGGGCGCCTGGCCGGCCATCGCTCAGTTGATCAACGCCACGACCGGCTGGAACCTGGGCTACGAGGACGTAGACCTGATCGGCGAGCGCGCCCACACGATCAAGAAAGCCTTCAACGTCCGCGAAGGCTGGACGCGCGCCGACGATCACCTGCCCTGGCGGGTGCAACACGAGCCGATGAAAGAAGGCCCCTCAGCCGGGTACGTGGTGACGGAGGAAGAACTGGAGTACATGAAGGACTTGTATTACGAGGCCAAGGGGTGGACCAAAGACGGGTTGATCCCCAAGGAAAAACTGATCGCCCTGGGGATGGACGACGTGGCCGAGGAAATCGGAGTGTAACAAGGAGAGAACCATGCCAACATCAACCTCCAAGTACAAGTACATTACGAACGACTCACAAAAGTGTGTGGGTTGCCAGTTGTGCGAGTACATCTGTTCGTACGCCAAGACGGGCGAGTTCAACACCTACCGCAGCCGCATCCGCACGGTGCGCGCCGAGGAAATCCTGATCACGTCCGTGTCCTGCCGTACGTGCGAGGATGCGCCCTGTATCATCGCCTGTCCGCGCGACGCGCTGACCCAGGATCCGAACAACGGCGTCATCAACGTGGACGCCAGCCGCTGCGACGGCTGCGCCTGGTGCATCGAGGCGTGCGACTTTGGGGCGATCTCGATCAACCCGGAGACCAAGGTGGGCGAAATCTGCGACCTGTGCCGGGACCTGGAAGAAGGCCCACAGTGCGTCAAGTGGTGTCCCAAGGAGGCGCTCGAGCTGACCACCCCTGACCAGCGCGCGCAAAAGGCAAGGCGCAAGTTGGCGGTGGAGGAAGTGATCGGACCGAGGTAAGCATCAGGAGATGAGCATGGCAGGAGACAACGGAAGCGAGAAACTGCGCATCGGCGTGTACGTCTGCCACTGCGGGTCGAACATTGCCGGCGTGATTGACCCCCCGACCGCGGCCGAATACGCCGCCACGCTGCCCGGCGTCGTGCGTGCCATCAACGCACCCTACGCCTGCGCGGACTCGGGGCAGTCCCTCATCAAAGAGGACATCAAAAAGTACAACCTGAACCGGGTCGTCGTGGCGGCCTGCTCGGTGCGCATGCACGAGCCGACCTTCCGCGCGACGGTGGCCGAGGCGGGGCTGAACCCGTTCCTGATGGAAATGGCCAACATCCGCGAGCAATGCACGTGGGCGCACGGCCACGACCCCGCCGGCGCACTGGCCAAGGCCAAAGACCTGATCGCGTCCGCCGTCGCCAAGGCCAGTTTCCTCGTGCCGCTGCAAATGATCAAGGTGCCCGTCACCAAGCGGGCGCTGGTCATCGGCGGAGGCGTGGCCGGCATCAGCGCGGCGCTCGACCTGGGCGACCAGGGCATCGAGACGATCCTGGTAGAAAGGGAGCCAACCATCGGGGGGACGATGGCACAGTTGAACAAGACCTTCCCCACGATGGACTGTAGTATATGAATTCTCGCCCCCAAAATGGTTGACGCGGCGCGTCACCCCAAGGTGGATGTGAGAACGTATACAGAGGTCGAGCGGGTCGAGGGTTACGTCGGCAACTTTAAGGCGCTCTTGCGCGAAAAGACGCGCTACGTGCGCGCCGACCGCTGCAACGGCTGCGGTGAGTGCGCCAAGGTCTGCCCCATCGAGGTCCCCAACCGCTTCGAGATGAACCTGGCCCCTCGCCGGGCCGCCTACGTGGCGATGAGCCAGTCGGTCCCACTCGTCTACACGATTGACCTGGACGCCTGCATCCATTGCTACAAGTGCGTCGAGGCGTGCGGCAAACTGGAGGCGATTGACTTTGGCATGCAGGACCGGCTGGTGTGGGAAGACGTCGGCGCGATCATCACCGCCACCGGCTTCAGCCACTTTGACCCGAGCGTGATCCCCGAATACGGGTACGGCCGCTACCCCAACGTCGTCACCGCCATGGAGATGGAGCGGCTGAACAACTCGGCCGGCCCGACCGCCGGCAACCTGGTCCGCCCCAGCGACGGGGCCAACCCCGGCCGGTTGGCGATCATCAACTGCGTCGGCTCGCGCGACAAGCGCTTCAACCCGTGGTGTTCGAACTTTTGCTGCATGTACGCGATCAAGAACGCCATCCTCATCATGCAAGCCCACCCCGAAATAGACGTCACCATCTACTACATAGACATCCGCACCCCCTCCAAGGGCTACGAGGAGTTTTACGAGCGGGCGCGCGACATGGGCATCCGCTTCATGCAGGGCCGCCCCAGCCTGATCACCGAGGACCCCGACACGCGCAACCTGTACGTCCTCTCGGAGGACATGACGCTGGGCCAGGTGACCGAGCGCGAGTACGATATGGTGATGCTCAACCAGGCGGCCGTCCCGCAGCCCGACGTAGACACGATGAGTTCGGTACTCAACGTCACGCAGAGCCCCGGCGGCTGGTTCATGGAGTACCACCCCAAACTGCGTCCGATGGACAGCCCGACCGACGGCGTGTTCCTGGCGGGCGCGTGCCAGGGAGCCAAGGACATCCCCGCCAGCGTGGCGCAGGGGTCGGCGGCGGCCTCGCGCGCCGGGCGCGTGCTGCACGCCCCCGAATGGGAGATCGAGCCGGTCGTCGCCTCGGTGTGGGAGGATCGCTGCATCAGCGCGCAGGGCAAAAAGTGTGGCGTGTGCTCCAGGGCCTGCCCCTACAGCGCGATCGAGTACGAAGTGGGCAAGGCTGCGCACGTCGTCGTCGCCAAGTGTCACGGCTGTGGCGGCTGCGTGGCCGAATGCCCCCACAACGCCATCACGCAGTTACACTTTACCGACGCCCAGATCCTGGCCCAGATCCGCGCGCTGCTGGCTGACAAGCCGGAGACCAAGATCCTGGCCTTCCGTTGCCACTGGTGCTCCTACGGTGGGGCCGACCTGGCGGGCGTGAGCCACTTTGAGTATTCATCCAACGAGCGCGGCCTGCGCGTGATGTGCTCGGCGCGCATGGA